>NZ_JBFUGK010000021.1:0-93921 GCF_056402935.1 Polaromonas sp. P3_B1 | reverse complement strand
CCTTGTGGATGCGCCGAGGAGCGGAGGGCCAGACGGATCAGGGCAAAAACTTGTTTGAGCCGAAGGCGAGTTGTTTTTGACCCCGGCTGGACCGAGCACCGCAGGTTGCCCCGTAGCGAAGCGCAGGGGACGCAGGAACCAGGGTCGCCTTTCTTTTGCTTACTTTTCTTTGGCGAAGCAAAGAAAAGTGAGTCGCATGCCGGGCGACCCCGGCCAGCAGGCCTCTGCCGCGGGCGCGCTCAATCAGCTTTGATATTGGCCAACTTAACGATCCGCCCCCACATCTTGCGTTCGCCGTCACCCAGCGCGGCCAGCTCGGCGCCGCTCATGACCACGGCCTTGGCGCCTTGCTCGTCGGCGCGTTTTTTGAAGTTCTCAGACTCCACCACCTGCCTGATCGCCAGTGAAAGCCGGCTTTGCAGGTCGGCGGACAAGCCCGTAGGCCCATAGACCGCGAACCACGAAGAGGCCACCAGCGGCACACCCGCCTCGGTGGCGGTGGGCACATTGGGAAGGGCCGGCAGGCGCGTGCGGCCGGTCACCATCAGTGCCTTGAGTTTGCCGGCGCGTATGTGCGGCAGCAGCGGCGGCGGCGTGGTGATGGTGAAATCCACCGTGCCGGCCAGCAGGTCGCTGAGCGCCGGGCCGGTGCCGCGGTAGGGGATGTGCACCATGAAGGTTTTGGTCAGGTCCTTGAGCAGTTCGGTGGTCACGTGCTGCAGCGAGCCGTTGCCGCTGGAGGCGTAGTTGACCTTGCCCGGATTGGCCTTCACGTACTTGAGGAAGTCGGTGAAGTTGTCGGCCGGGAAGTTGCCTCGCACCACCAGCAGCTGCGGCGCGTCGATCAAATGGCCCAGGGGCTTGAGGTTGGTCGCCGGGTCAAAACCCGGCACCGGCTGGATCAGCGGAGTGATGCACTGGTAGCCCGAGTACTGCACCAGCAGGCTGCTGCCATCGGCCGGGCCGCGCGCCACCAGCTGGCCGGCGATGTTGCCGTTGCCGCCGCCGCGGTTGTCCACAACCACCGAGGTCTGCAGGATCTTGCCCAGCGGTTCGGCCAGCATGCGCGCCGCGATGTCGGTGGTGCCGCCGGCCGCCGTGGGCACCACCAGCGTGATGGGCTTGCCGGCGAGCTGCGCGCGCACCGGGTTAAGCCAGGCGGCGGTGCTGAGCCCGGCGACGGTCAGCAGTGTCCTGCGGGAAATGAAAGTCATGGTCTTGTCTCCAGTCGTAGTTTTAGGATGCCGTTTTCAGGCGGGTTCGGAAATCTCGATGAGGTTCAGGTCGGGATCGCGCACGTAGACCGAACGGATTTTTTGCGTGGCGCCGGTGCGCAGCACGGGGCCTTCGATCACCGGCCAGCGCTCGCGTTCAAGGCGGGTGATCACGTCGGCAAGCGGGACGCTGGCCAGAAAGCACAGATCCAACGCACCCGGCACCGGCAGGTGGGCCTTGGGCTCGAACTCGCGGCCTTTGACGTGCAGGTTGATTTTCTGGTTGCCGAATATGAAGGCCTTGCGTTCCACAGGCGGCGTGCCGCCGGTGAAGCTTTCCAGCCTCATGCCGAGCACGCGGATGTAGAAATCCACACAGGCTTTTTCGTCCGACGTGGTCAGCACCAGATGATCCAGCTGGCCGATCATGTCGACGCCGCCCGCAGCTCCGCCACATAAGGCGGCGGCGCATGCAAATCCGTGATGCGGCCGGCCTTGGCGACCTGGCCAGGCACTTCATGGCCGACGATGGCCGGCATCTGCCGCGCCACTTCCAGCAACTTCGAAATATCCATGCCGGTGTCGTAGCCCATGGCGTCCAGCATGTGGATGGCATCCTCGCTGCTGATGTTGCCGCTGGCGCCGGGCGCATAGGGGCAGCCGCCCAGGCCGCCCAGTGAGCCGTCAAATCGCGTGATGCCGCCCTGCACCGCGGCCAGCACATTGGCCAGGCCCATGCCGCGCGTGTTGTGGAAGTGCAGCGTCAGCTGCAGGCCGGCAAAGCGCTGCTGCAGCACCTCGACCATGCGGGCGACCTGGGCCGGATGGGCCATGCCGGTGGTGTCGCAAATCGTGAGGCCGCGCACGCGGTCCGCACCGAAAGCGGCAAAACGCTCGCTCCAGCGCAGCACCTCTTCCTCGGCCACCTCGCCCTCCATGGGGCAGCCAAAGCAGCACGAGAGTGAAATGTTGATGGGCGTGCGGCCATCGACATGGCGAATCACGTCGGACAACGCGGCAAAACTTTTCTCGCGCGGCATGCGCAGATTGGCCAGGTTGTGGGTTTCCGAGACCGACATCACGAGGTTGAGTTCATCCGCGCGCGATTCCAGCGCGCGCTCGGCCCCGCGCAGGTTGGGCACCAGCACCGTGTACTCCACGCCGGGCGCGCGCCGTATACGGCCCATCACTTCCTCGGCGTCGCGCAGCATGGGGATGGCCTTGGGTGAGGTGAAGGAGGTGACCTCGATCTTGGCGTAGCCGCAGTCGCTGAGCGCATCGACCAGCGCGACCTTGTCGTCGGTCGGGATAAATTCGGGCTCGATCTGGAAGCCGTCACGTGTGGCAACCTCGTTAAAGAAAATACGCTTCTTCATGATGCGTCCGCGTCCTTTCCGGCCACGATGCCTTTGTCCTTGAGGGCCTGGATCTGCGCGGGCGACAACCCCATTTCCCGCAGCACGGCATCGGTGTCCTGTCCCACCTGGGGTGCATTGCGGCGGTGGCCGCCCGGCGTGCGCGAGAGCTTGGGCACGATGCCGGGCACTGCCAGCAGGGTGCCGTCGTCCATGCGCACTTCGTCGAGCATGCCGCGCGCCTGGTAGTGCGGGTCGGCCGCGATGTCGGCCACGGTGTAGATGCGGCCCGCGGGCACGGACACCTTGTCGAGCGCCGCGAGCACCTCGTCCACGGTGAGGCCTACAGTCCATTGGCCTATGGCCGCGTCGATTTCTTCCACGCGCGCCACGCGGCCGGCGTTGTCGGCCAGGGCCGGGTCGCTGCCGAGGTCGCCCCGGCCTATGGTGGCCATGAGCCGCTTGAAAATGCTGTCGCCGTTACCGGCCACCAGCGCGTAGCCACCGTCCTTGCAGAGGTAGGCATTGCTGGGCGCGATGCCGGGCAGCGCGCTGCCGGCCGCGCCGCGCACCGCGCCGAAAGCGCTGTATTCAGGCAGCAGGCTTTCCATGCAGTTGAACACCGCTTCATAGAGGGCCACGTCGATCACCTGGCCCTTGCCGGAGCGCTGGCGTTCCTGCATGGCCAGCAGGATACCGATCACGCCATGCAACGCGGCCAGCGTGTCGCCTATGCTCACGCCCACGCGCACCGGCACGCGGCCGGGTTCGGCCGTCAGGTGGCGCAGGCCGCTCATGGCTTCGGCCACCACGCCGAAGCCCGGTTTGTCGCGGTAGGGGCCGGTCTGGCCGTAGCCGCTGATGCGCAGCATGATGAGGCGCGGGTTCAGCGCCAGCAGTTCGTCAGGGCCCAGGCCCCAGCCTTCCATGGCGCCGGGGCGGAAGTTTTCGATCAGCACGTCGGCATCAAGCGCCAGCCGGCGCACGATGTCCTGTGCCTCGGGGCTTTTGAGGTCCAGCGCCACCGAGCGTTTGTTGCGCGACTGCACCTGCCACCAGACCGAGGTGCCGTCCTTGAGCAGACGCCATTTGCGCAGCGGGTCGCCGGCGCCCGGCGTCTCGATCTTGATGATGTCAGCGCCGAAGTCCGCCAGTGTCTTGGCGGCAAAGGGCCCGGCGATCAGCTGGCCCAGTTCCAGTACCTTGAGGCCGGCAAGCGGGCCGGTGGCGGCGGGGGCGGGGGCGGGAGGGGAGGTTTCAGTGAAGGCCATGGCCGGCAGTGTGCCGCCCGGGGCCTGCTGCGTCCATTACCGCTTTGGGCCTCTGGCTTTCGCGTTTTGCGAAGGCAGGGCGCCTTTCGGGCTCAGAAAGTCCACCAGCGAGGCAATGCCCGCATCGGACTGGCCCGCCATGGTGGCCGTCAGCAGGCGGCGTTTGGCCCAGGTGTCAGCCAGCGGCCGCCAGCCGAGCTTCATGCTTTTGACCATGGGGAGCGTCGCAGCCTTGGGCAAGATGGCCACGCCCAGACCCGAAGCGACCATATGGCAGACGGCGTCAAAGCTGCGCACCTGCATGCGCAGTTTCAGCGGCCGGTTCGCGGCCAGCGCGGCCTGCTGCTGCTTTTGCAGCATGGCGGCGCCGGCGGTCAGGCTGATCCATTCCTCGTCGAGCGCGTCGACGAAAGCCAGCGGCGCCTTGCCGCGTGCCAGCGCATGGCCGGCCGGCAGTATCAGCACCAGCTCGTCCTCGCGAAACAGGCGCGTGTCCAGCCCCGTGGTGTCCGGCCCTTCGACAAACACCGCCGCGTCGGCCCGGCCTTCACGCAGGGTGGCCACCACGGCCTCGGACACCTGCTCTTCCAGGTCTATGTGCACCTGCGGGTGCAGCTCGCCATAGCGCGCCAGCAGCGGCGGCAAAAACTGGCTGATGGCGGCGCTGCTGGCGCACAGGCGTATGTGGCGCGCGATGCCGCGCCGCAGGTCGGCCAGTTCGCCGCCCAGTTGCTCCATGGTTTGCAGCAGGGTCAGGCCGTGCTTGACGAAGACGCGTCCGGCCGCCGTGGGCAGCAGCCCGCGCGCATGGCGCTCGAACAGGGCTTCGCCCAGGGCGTCCTCGAGTTCGCGTATGCGCCGGCTGGCAGCGGCCAGCGCCAGGTGCGAGTCGCGCGCCGCCGCGGTCAGGCTGCCGGTTTGCGCGCAGGCCACGGCCAGGCGCACGGACACCAGGTCGAAGCGGGCGAGGTTGTAGTTCACGGCAGGGCCGGGAAAACTCAGGCGCTTTTCTTTTTTGCCGGGGATTTTTTTGCGGCGGGCTTGGCGGCCCCGGGCTTTTGCGCGATCAGTGCATCGAGGTTTTTAACGATTTCGGTTTCTATCTTGTCCTTGAAGGCGCCCAGCAGAAAGCCCAGCCTGGCGTTCAGTTCAAAGCTGTCCTTGGTGACGGCCAGCGTGCCGTTGACGCCCGAGCGCGTGAAGGTGACCAGGTCCTGGTCCTTGCCCTCTTCGTAGGTGCATTCCATGTCGAACTTTTCTTCGGCCTGCTCGGCCCACTTGAAAGCGATCTTGCGCGCCTGCGCAAGGCCCAGGGTGTGGTCGCGCTGGATCTGGATGTCAGCCATGGGAAGTCTCCTCGTTGTTGTGTGTGTTGTCGGGGTTGCCGGCCTTGTAAGCGTCCAGCGCCTTGCGGCGTTCGTCCTTGGGCAGCTTCGCCAACCCTTTGACCGCATCATAAAACCGTTGCCAGTCACGGCCTTCGTGCTCGAACAGCGTTTCGAAGCCGGGCACCAGTTCATCATAGGCGGCCTGCGCGCCGAAGGCCGCGTTGTTGGCGCGCGCCACCCAGGGGTCGTAGCCCGCGAAGCCGCCCCAGGAGGCCTTGAGTGCGGCGTAGCCCTCGCGAAAGCGCTGGAGCGCCTGGGCCTTCATCGCCGCCTGCGCGGTTTTTTCGGCGTCCGTCGCCGGCCTCCTGTCGTAGATCGCGGTGAGTTCAAGCCGTGTAGCCAGCGCCAGCGCGCGGAACTGCCGGCGCCGACTGTCAAACTGGAGGTAATCCTGGCGGGCTTTATCGTTGCCGTGGGCGGCCTCGCTGTCCAGCCAGCGCTGGCTGCCCATGCGCTCGACGGCGGTGGCGAAGGACTCGTTGAACATGGTGTCGTCCTTGGCGTAGACCACCTGGTGCGCGAGTTCATGAAAGATCAGCCTCGCGAGTTCGCCTTCCGGGTAGCCGATAAAGGTGTTGAGCAGCGGGTCGCCGCCGGCCCAGTTCATCCAGCCCAGGGTGGAATAGGCGGGCACGCCGTAGACGCTGGTCTCCAGGCCTTCGGCTTTGAGCCGCTCGGCTTCGGCGCGTGCCTCAGCCTCGTTGAAGTAGCCGCGGTAGCCCACGCAACCGGTGATGGGAAAGCACCAGGTCTTGAGGGTCAGCGAGAACTCGGGCGCGGCCACCACGTTCCAGACCACGGCGCTGCGGCGCAGGTCGGCGTAGCGCCGGTAGCTGGGGTTGTCGGGCAGCTTGAGTTCGCTCACGGCAAAGCTGCGTATGCGTTGCGACAGGGCCAGCCGGTTTTTGAGCTGCCCCGAGGCCTGCGCATCGCCCAGCCAATCGTCCACGGGCCGGGCGGCGTTGAGCATCTGAAGGTGGCCGCTGACGGACTGCCAGTAGTAGCCCAGGTCGGCGCAGCCCGCCAGGCCCAGGGCGGCCGCGGCCAGCGCCACGGCGAGCGTGCGTTTGAGCGTGCCGCGTTTCACCTGGCTTCTCTTGCTCAGGCGGCCTGCGGCTCGCGCTGCACCTGCACCAGGCAGTCGTAAAACACCGGGCCGCGGCCCATGTCGGTGAGTTGCTGGCTGGTGAGCTGGTTGACGTTGGTGCCGTCCAGGCCCAGCTTGCGCCACCAGATGCCCAGGCCGTTGACCACGCCGGGGCGGGCCCGTGCCGAGACCTCGGCCTTGACGCGGTATTCGCCGCGCTGGTTGAAGACCTTGACGATGGCGCCCGTGGTGATGCCGCGCGCGGCGGCATCCTCGGCGTGGATTTCCAGCACCGGCTCGGCTTCGATGTCGCGCAGGCTTTTGACGTTCACGAACGTGGAGTTCAGGAAGTTGCGCGCCGGCGGCGAGATCATGGCCAGCGGAAATTGTTCGGAAGAACCCGCGGCCTCATGGTTGGGCACATGGCCGGGCAAGCCGTCGGCGCCGCCAGCCGCCAGCCGCGCGCTGAAAAATTCGCAGCGGCCCGAGGCCGTGGGGAAGTTGCCCTCGGCGAAGGGGGCGTCGGGCAGGTCCAGGGTGGCAAAGCCTTTGTCCAGCAGTTGCTGGAAGCTGACCTTGTCGCCGAATGCCGCACGGCACAGCCGTTCGTCGCTGTCGAAAAAGCAGGGTTCCGTCAGGCCCATGTGGGCGGCCAGCTCGCGAAAGATCTGGGTGTTGGGTTTGGCCTGGCCCAGCGGTTCGATGGCCGGCCGGTTCAGCAGCGCGTCGGTGTGGCCGTAGGCGCCGTGCACGTCCCAGTGCTCCAGCTGCGTGGTGGCCGGCAGGATGTAGTCGGCGTAGTCGGCGGTGTCGGTCTGGAAGTGCTCGAGCACCACGGTGAACAGGTCTTCGCGCGCAAAGCCCTCAACCACCTTGCCGGATTCGGGGGCGACCGCCACCGGATTGCTGTTGTAGACGATGAGGGCCTCGATCTTCGGGCCGAACTGTTTTGATGCGGGCGCCAGCAGCGCGTTGCCTATGGTGCTCATGTTGATGGTGCGCGGCTGCCGGCCCTTGAGCAGCTCGGGCCGCTGCAGCGCGGCCCGGTCCACCGGAAACAGGCCTGAGCTGCTCAGCAGCACGCCGCCGGCGCGGTGCCGCCAGGCGCCGGTGAGCGCGGGCAGGCAGGCGATGGCGCGGGCCGCGTTGCCGCCGCCGTGCACGCGCTGCATGCCGTAGTTCAGGCGTATGGCGGCAGGCTGCTTGTTCATCATGCATTCGCCGTAATCGCGGGCCAGTGCACGTATCTGTTCGGCCGGCACGCCGCAGACGGCTGCGGCGCGCTCGGGACTCCACTGCAGCGCGCGTTCGCGCAGCCCGCCCTCCGGGCCCTGCCAGCCCAGGGTGTGCTGCGCGATGTAGTCGTGGTCCAGCCAGTCATGGGTGATGAGCTCGTGCATCAGCGCGAGCGCCAGTGCGGCGTCGGTGCCGGGCAGCAGCGCGATGTGCTCGTGGCATTTCTCGGCGGTTTCGCTGCGGCGCGGGTCTATGCAGACGAGCCTGGCGCCGTCGCGCTTGGCCTGCTGCGCATAGCGCCAGAAATGCAGGTTGCTGCCGATCGAATTGCTGCCCCAGATGATGATGAGTTTGGACTCGGCGAAAAACTCCACGCGCATGCCGACCTTGCCGCCCAATGTTTGCGTCAGGGCCTCACCGCCGGCCGATGAGCAGATGGTGCGGTCCAGGAAAGACGCACCCAGCCGGTTGAAAAAGCGCCCGGCCATGCTTTCGCCCTGCACCTGGCCCATGGTGCCGGCATAGCTGTAGGGAACGATGGCCTCGGGCTCGCGCTGCGCGATGGCCTTGAGCCGCGCCGCGATGTCGGCCAGCGCAGACTCCCAACTGACCGGCTCGAACTGCCCGCTGCCTTTGGGGCCGCTGCGCTTGAGCGGGTGCAGCAGGCGCTCGGGGTGGTAGGTGCGTTCGGTGTAGCGCGAAACCTTGTTGCACAGCACGCCCCCGGTGTGGGGATGGTCGGGGTTGCCCTGCACGCGGGTGGCGATGCCGTCCTCCACCGTGGTCAGCAGCGAGCAGGTGTCGGGGCAGTCGTGCGGGCAGGCGCCCAGCACCTGTGTGGGGGCCGTCTTCAGCCCGCTGTCAGGCTTGGCCGCGTTCCTAGGGGAGATGCTGATGGTGTTGCTCATGGTTCAACTTTATATTGGCTGTCATTGCCGTATCCCGGGGAGACACATGATGACAACAACAATGAACGGAATGCGGGCAATCCGCGCCGCTGCCAGACTCGCCATGGTAGCGGCCCTGGCCGGCCTTTTTGCGACCGGGGCCAATGCCGAGGACGGCATCAGCAAGACCGCCGTCAGCCTGGGCCAATCCCTGGCCATGACCGGGCCCGGCGCCACGCTGGCAGTGCCCTTTGCGCAGGGCGCCCGGCTGTACTTTGAACGGGTCAACGCGGGCGGCGGCATCAACGGGCGCAGGATCGAAATCACCACGCTGGACGACACGGGCAACCCCGACACCGCGGCGGCCAACACCAAAAAGCTGCTGGACCAGAAGGTGTTCTCGCTGTTCGGCTACTACGGCTCGGCGCAAGTCACCGCCGTCAACGCGCTGCTCAAGGACACGGACGTCCTGCTGTTCGCGCCCATGGCCGGCGCCGACGAATTGCGCGGCTCGCTCTACCCGAACGTCTATTCGGTGCGGCCCGGCTATTCGGAAGAGGCGGCGATGATCACGCGCCACGCCGAGACCCTGGGCATGCGCAAGCTGGCCATCCTGCACGGCAAAGACCCCGAGTCGCTCGCGGCGCTGGATTCGGCTGAACGCACCATGGGCGGCCTGGGCGCCAACCTGGTGGCCAAGTCGGCCCTTACAGGCGGCAGCGTCGCCACGAGCGTGGACCAGGTGCTGGGCAAAAAGCCCGAATCCGTGCTGGTGATCAGCGATGCCGCAGGCGCGGCCAGCGCCATACGCGACCTGCGCGCCAAGGGTTTTCGCGGGCCCATCTACGGCTTCTCCAGCACCGGTGAAAGCCTGCTGGCCGAGCAACTGGGCGCGGCCGGCGCCGGCGTGGTGGTGGTGCGCGTCACCCCCAAGTCGGACAACGCCAAGAGCGTGCTGGTTCGCGACCTGCAGGCCGACGCGCTGGCGGCCAAGCTCGGCAAGCCGAATGTGTACATGCTTGAGGGCTACATCGCCGCCTGGACCTACACCGAGGCCCTTCGCAAGGCCGGCAAGGACCCGACACGCGCCAAGCTGCGCAAGGCGCTGGACGGGCTGCAGGACATGAACCTGGGGGGCTTTCGCGTTCATTTCGACGGCGACCGCGTGGGGTCCAAACTGGTCGAATTGAGCCTGATCGACGCCACGGGGCGCGTGAGGGAATAGGCAAAACCATAGGTCAAACCCTTAGAAAGCTGGCAAATTGCTGACAATGGGTGCATCAGATAAGACCAAAGTAGTGACCTATCTCACAGGCTTTCCTCCTGTTACCAATAGGGGTAACCGTGTTGTAAGTTGTGTTGCGAGAATCGAGGCATGAACCTCACTCGCAGAAAATTTTCCATCGCCGCCGGCGCTTCCATGCTGGCCGGTTTCAACGTCGCGCACGCCCAGGCCGACAAGATCATCCTGGGCCAGTCGGCCGCCTTCACCGGCCCGGCCGCGCAGCTGGGCATACAGTTCCATCAGGGTGCCAAGGTCTACTTCGACCAGGTCAATGCCCAGGGCGGCATCGGCAAGCGCCTGATCGAAATCCGCAACCTGGACGACGGCTACGAGCCCGACCGCTGCGCCGAAAACACCCGCAAGCTGATCGCCGATGACGTGTTCGCGCTGTTCGGTTACATCGGCACCCCCACCAGCGTCGTCGCACTGCCGCTGGCGACCAAGGACAAGGTTCCCTTCATTGCCCCCTTCACGGGTGCCATGGCGCTGCGAGACCCGTTCAACAAATACGCCTTCCACGTGCGCGCCTCGTACAACGACGAGACCGGCCTCATCGTCAAACAGCTGACCAGCCTGGGCCTGAAGAAAATCGCCGTGTTCTACCAGAACGACGCCTACGGCAAGGCCGGCCTGGACGGCGTGAACCTGGCACTGGCGGCGCAAAACCTCAAGCCGGTGGCGCTGGCAACGGTGGAGCGCAACACGGTCAATGTGGCCGGCGCGGTCAAGACCCTGGTCGCGGCCGGGCCCGACGCGGTGGTGCAGATCGGCGCCTACAAGGCCTGCGCGGCCTTTATCCGCGAGGCTCGCAAGGCCGGCTACGGCGGCACTTTCTACAACGTGTCTTTTGTCGGCACACAGGCGCTGGCTGACGAACTCGGCAAGGACGGCGCAGGCGTGGTGGTCTCGCAGGTCATGCCTTCGCCCTACAACGCGGCTCGCCCCATCGCGCGCGAGTTTGTCGATGCGGCCAAGGCCGGCAATGCCCAGGTCAATTTCTCCAGCATGGAGGGCTACGTGGCCGCCAAGGTGCTGGTGGACGGCCTCAAGCGCGGCGGGGCCGCCAAGATCAGCCGCGAGTCGCTGATCGCCGGCCTGGAGGGCATGGGCAGCCAGTCGATGGGTGGTTTCACCGTGTCGTTTTCGGCGACGGATCACGTGGCATCCAACTTCGTGGAACTGTCCATGCTGACGGGCGACGGACGGGTCCGGACCTGAAGCACCTGGTTTCCCCGAAGCGGCCTGCGGCCGCGTAAAAACGCCTGGCTCAGCCAGGCGTTTTCTTTTGGGCGCGGGCGTGGTGAGCTGCTCTCATCCGGCCAGCTCTTTCAGCATCCCGTACAGCATGGCCGCAGCCGGCTGCAAAGGCCGGTCCTTGCGCGCAATCAGCCCCAGCAGGCGGTGGATGCCAGGCTCGACCAGCGCAATCCCCTTGAGCGTGGCATGCGTTTGCGGCAATGACAGGCCCGGCAACGCCGCCAGCCCCAGCCCGGCCTCCACCAGCGCGAGTGCACCCGTCACGTGGTTGACTTCGTAAAACGCGCTGGGCGGCCGGCGCAGGCTTGAAAGCACGCTGTCCAGCAGCAGCCGGTTGCCGCTTTGGCGCGACAAGGCCACCATCTTTTCATCGGCCAGCTCTTCCCAGGCAATCGATTCACGATGCGCCCAGGGATGGCCGCGCGGCATGACCAGCACGTAGTCTTCCTGCCGCAGGGCCTCGAAACGGATCTCGGGCTCCTGCACGCCCACGAAATTCACACCGAAATCCGCATCGCCTGACAGCACGCTGGCCAGCACCGCATTGGCGCTCTCATCCACCACCTTGATCCGGACGCTGGGAAACCGGTCGGCAAAGCGCTTGAGCACGACGGGCAGCAGGTGGTGCGCCACCGACGGCAGGCAGGCAACCGTCACCTGGCCGCGCCGCAGGCTGGCGTTGTCCGCCAGCCTGAGCACCGCATATTCGAGGCCGTTGAGGGCGGCGCGCGCCTCCTCCAGGAACTGCCGCCCCACGTTGGTCAGGGACACGCGGCGGGTGGTGCGGTCCAGCAGGCGGCTGCCGAGCGTCGCCTCCAGCTTGTCGATGCGGCGGCTGAGGGCAGGCGGCGAAATGGACAGGTCTTCTGCCGCCGCCCTGAAGCTGGCCTTTTCGGCGACCGCCACAAAAGCCTGGAGCTCGTCGAGCCCGAAATTGATCCGCTTCATGCACTAATCATTCAGAAAGTTGCAATATACAAATGATTGTGCGCCATCTAGCATCGCTTTCTCTTTAACCCGACGCTGCCGACGCCCATGAAACACCTGCTTCCCCGTCTTGCCGTGGCCCTTGCCCTGGTCACCCCTGCACTGCCGGCAATGGCCGATACCTGGCCGTCCCGGCCCATCCGCTTCGTGGTGCCCTTCGGCCCGGGCGGCGCCAACGACCTGGTGGCCCGCGCCGTGGCGGAAGCGGCGTCGAAACAGCTGGGCCAACCCATCATTGTGGAAAACAAGCCCGGCGCCGGCTCGGTGCTGGGCGCTGACCTGGTGGCCAAGTCCCCGCCCGATGGCTATACCTTCCTGACCCCTGCCGGCGGCGTGATCACGAATGCGCTGATCAAGACCAAAATGCCCTACAAGGAAGAAGACCTGGTACCCGTGGCCATGATGGCGGTCAGCCCGTCGGTCATCGTGGTGTCCGCCGACTCGCCGATCAAGGACCTCAAGGGCCTGCTAGCCGCGGCAAAAACGGGCCGCGGATTGAACTTTTCAACCGCCGGTACCGGCAGCACGCCGCACTTCGTCGCCGAGATGCTCAAGCTCAAGTCCGGCGCGAAGCTTGAGCTGATTCCCTACAAGAGCGGCTCGGAGGGCATGGTGGCCGTGATCGGCAAGCAGGTCGACGCCACCTCTGAAGCCAGCGTGGTGGTTCTGCCGCAAGTCAAGGGCGGCAAGCTGCGCGCCATCGCGTCGACCTGGAACCGCCGCATCGCGGCGCTACCGGATCTGCCCACCGCCGAAGAGCAGGGCTACCCCAATGTGTTCATCGGCCACTGGTCCGGTGTGTTTGCCCCACGCGGCACGCCCGAAGACATCCTGGAAAAAATGAATGGTGCGATCAATGCGGCACTCAAGTCCCCGGAACTGCGCGCCCGCCTGATCCCGCAGGGCATAGACCCGGTCAGCGGCAGCCGCGCCGACTTCAGCAAATTCCTGGCGGGTGAGAAGGCCCGGCTCGGCCCGATCGCCAAGGCCGCCAACATGAAAGAAGACTGAATTCACGGCTCCAGCCACGCATCGAGCCACATCACCGGCGCATGTGCCGACAAACCAACGACAGAAGGAGACCTTTGCCATGACATTCACATTCCAGCGGATACGCCGCGTCGTCCTGACCGCCCTCAGCCTCGTGCTGCTTGCCGGCAATGCCCTGGCCGCCGATATCCGGGTGATCAGTTCGGGCGGCTTCACCGCCGCCTACCAGCAGCTGATACCGCTTTATGAACAGGCCAGCCAGAACAAGGTCATCACCAGCTACGGCGCCTCCATTGGCAATGCGCCGGACTCGATTCCCAGCCGGCTGGCGCGCGGCGAGACCTTTGACATCGTGATCCTGGCCGACGCAGGGCTGGAGACACTGGTCAAGGAGGGCAAGGTCACTCCCGGCAGCCGCGTCGATCTGGCGCGCTCCGTGATCGGCATGTCGGTGCGCAAGGGCACACCCAGGCCGGACATCAGCACGGTGGATGCCTTGCGCCAGACCTTGCTGAACGCGAAGTCGATTGCCTATTCCGCGAGCGCCAGCGGCACTTACCTGTCGACAGAGCTTTTTCAGCGCCTGGGCGTGGCCGACCAGGTCAAGGACAAGGCTCGCAAGATTTTCAGTGAGCGGGTCGGGACGGTGGTGGCGCGGGGCGACGCCGAGATCGGCTTCCAGCAAGTCAGCGAATTGCTGCCCTTCAAGGAGCTGGACTTTGTGGGGCCCTTGCCTGATGAAGTCCAGCAGACCATCTTCTTTTCAGCGGGCCTCATGGCGGGCGCCAGGGAACCCGAAGCGGCCCGGCACCTGATCCGCTTCCTGGCTTCGCCGGCGGCCGCATTCATTGTGCGCGGCACCGGCATGGAGCCCGTTGCCGCCAAGCCTTGAGCTTGAACGGGCAGGCCTAGCGCAGCTCGCGCGTGTTCACCAGGCCCTTCATGAAGTCCTGGCAGCGTGCCAGCTGCTCCAGGCTCACGAATTCGTCGGGCTGGTGCGCCTGGGTGATGCTGCCGGGCCCGCACACCACGGTGGGAATGCCCGCGCCCTTGAAGATGCCGGCTTCGGTGCCGAAGGCCACCAGCGTGGTGTCCCGCGTGCCGGCCAGGCGCTGCGCGAGCCGGGTCACGTCGTCGCCGGCCGAGCCGAGGAAGGCCGGCACCTCACAAATCGTCTCAAAGCTGAAGCCCGCATCGGGCGCGACTTTTTGCATCGCCGGCTGCGCGCGCTCCGCATAGGCCAGAATCTCTTTTTGCATCGCATGCGCGTCTGCCGTGGGCAGGTTGCGGAATTCATAACGGAACTCGGCGTCGCGCGGCACCACGTTGTCGGCGATGCCGCCGTGGAACTGCCCGACGCTGGCGGTGCTGAAAGGCACATCGAAGCCCTCGTAGCGCGGCTCGCTGGCTTCAAAACCCTCGGCCATGTCGCGCAGCTTGCCGACCACGCGCGCCGCCATCTCGATGGCGTTGACCGACTGCGGCGTGAGCGAGGAATGCGCCTCCTTGCCGCGCACGCAGCATTTGTAGCGGTACACGCCCTTGTGCGCGGTAGCCGGCACCATGTTGGTCGGCTCACCGACGATGCAGGCCAGCGGGGCGATACCCGCGTCCTTCATGTCGGCGATCAGTTCACGCACGCCCAGGCAACCGACTTCCTCGTCGTAGCTCAGCGCCAGGTGCACCGCAAAGGGCGCCTGGCTGTTCAGGAAGTCCCCGGCGTGGGCCAGGGCCATGCCGATAAAGCCCTTCATGTCGCAGCTGCCGCGACCGTAGAGCCGGCCGCCTTCGATGGCGGCCGACAGCGGGTCCAGCGTCCAGGCCTGGCCGTCCCAGGGCACGGTGTCGGTGTGGCCCGACAGGATGATGCCGGCCGGCTTGCCTTCGCCCAGCGTGGCGAACAGGTTGGCCTTGGTTTTGCCGGCGTTGGTGGTGATGCGGCTGGCAACGCCCAGCCGGGCGAGTTCGTCGCGCACGAAGTGGATCAGCTCCAGGTTGCTGTTGTCGCTGACCGTGTTCATGCGCACCAGGGCCTGGATCAATTCCAGGGCGCGGGGCGAGACGGCAGGGGCCGCGGGCATGGTGACGGGGGAAGAAAGGGGGGAAGATGCGAGAGCCATGGCCCCATTTTGGCCGTATTCGGGAATCCGCAGCGCTCAGTTATGCTTGAAGCCCGCTTCCCCAGGGGGTGTTCGCGCCCTTTTCGATGTCCTCTTCGTCTTCTTCATCCTCTTCGTCTTTTTCCTTGCAGGCTCTGGTCAGGCTCATGCGGCCGCATCAGTGGGTGAAGAACGTTTTTGTGTTCGCGGGCCTGGTGTTCAGCCAGAACTGGCAGGACATGGCGCTGGACTGGCGCGTCTTCCACGCCTTTGCCGCGTTCTGCTGCCTCTCCAGCATGGTCTACATCATCAATGACTGGCATGACCGCGCCAGCGACGCGCTGCACCCCACAAAGCGCCTGCGGCCCCTGGCCAGCGGTGCGGTGGCCGTGCCCGTGGCGCTGGTGCTGGCGTGCCTGCTGCTGGTGGCGGGCTTGCTGCTGGCGGCGGGCAACCGTATCCTGCTGGGCCTGCTGGCGGCCTATGTGCTGCTCAATCTCGCCTATTCGTGGCGGCTCAAGCAGGTGCCGGTGGTCGACGTGTCCATCATCGCCTCGGGTTTCATGCTGCGCATTCTGGCCGGCACCGTGGCCGTCGGCATCCCGCCCTCGCGCTGGCTGCTGCTGACCGGCATTTTTGTGGCCCTGTTCCTCGGCTTTGCCAAACGCAAGGCCGAAAGCTTTCACGAAGAGGCCAGCCAGCGCGCGGTGATGGCCCACTACCCGTCGGCCCTGCTGGATACCTTCATGGCCGTGACCATGACCGCCACGCTGACCACCTACAGCCTGTTCGCCACCAGCCCCGAGGCGCAACTGCAGCACGGCGAGCGCCTGCTCTACACCGTGCCGGTGGTGATTTTCGGCATGCTGCGCTACACCTACCAGGTGCACCGCGGCCATGGTGAAGACGTGGCGCGCGACATGCTGCGCGATCCCTGGATACTGGGGGCCGGCGCGCTCTGGCTGGCCATTTTCCTGAGCCGCTGGCTGTGAAGCCCGCGCCCGCTTCCTCCGCGCCGGTTGCGGCGGGCCTTCCCTTCAAGCGCCTGCTGCTGGTGCTGGGCGTGGTGGCCACGGCCTATGCGGCCGCGCTGCTGGTCTGGGGCGACAGCCCCAAAGCCTCGCTGGCCCTGCTGTGGTCGTGGACGGGCGCGCAGGCCGCGGGCCTGTGCCTGCTCAACTACCTGCTGCGCGGCTTGCGCTGGCGGCTCTGGATGGCGCATTACGGCCGTCATTTCGGACTGGTGCAGGGCATGCGCCTGTACCTGTCGGGCTATGCCTTCACCCCCACGCCCGGCAATGTCGGCGAAGCGGCGCGCGGCTTGATGCTGGCGCGCCAGCCGTTGGGCGCCGGGCAAAGCCTGGCCATCTTCGGGGCCGAACGGCTGGCCGATCTGCTGTGCCTGCTGCTGCTGTGCCTGCCGGCCGCTGGCTGGGTGCTGCGGCATCCTGCCGTGCAGGCCGTATCCACGCTGTTGGGTGTGCTGCTGGCGATCGCGGCGCTGGTGTTGCTCGCCGTGCTGGGCCTGCTTTTCAAACACCGCGCCCGGCTTTTTGAACGCCTGCCCTGGCTGCGGGAGGCCTGGCATTGCCTGGCGCTGCGCCCCTGGCTCTGGCTGGGGCTGACGCTTGCGGCCTGGGCGGCGCAGGGCGTTGCGGTCTGGTTGATCTGCCGCGGCATGGGCGTTCCGCTGGAGTTGCTGACGGCCACGGGCTTTTACGCCGTGGCCATGGTGGCTGGTGCTTTGTCCGCCTTGCCTGCCGGCCTGGGCGGCACCGAAGCCGTACTGACGGGCCTGCTGGTGGCCCACGGCGCCGCGCCCGCCGCGGCGCTGGCCATTACCGTGCTGGCGCGGCTGCTCACGCTGTGGCTGGCCGTGGCCATTGGCGTGCTGGCCTTGCTTTATAGTGCGGCCATCCGCAGGGAAATCAGCTTTCGCTAGCCTGCCCCAAGCGCTATTTTTGCCCGCGGCCGCCTTGCCGCCGGCGCCGTCCCCTTTCGAGCCTTCATGTCCCAGAACCACGATCCTGCTGCTTTCCCCGTCACGCTGAGCCGCTGGCTGTTAGGGGCCGGCTTGCTCTCGCTGCTGCTGCGCTTATGGATTTCCGCGAGCTTCCCCGTCACCGGCGACGAAGCCTTTTTCTACTGGTGGGGGGTGTACCCCGACTGGGGCTATTCAGACCACCCGCCCATGGTGGGCTGGCTGATCGCACTGATGCGCGCCACGCTGGGCGACAGCCTCTGGTCCATACGCCTGCCCATCGTGCTGCTGCCGCTGGCGCTGGGCGCGGCGCTGTGGTGGGCGCTCAAAGGCGTCGACAGGGTGCGCGCCGCCTGGGCCGTGCTGTTTTTCTGGCTGGCGCCGCTGAACTGGCTCAACACCCTGATCACCACCGACACGCCGCTGATCTTCTGGTCGGTGCTGTCGGTCGCCGCGCTGATGCGCGCCGAGCGCCGCACGCAGCTGGACCGCGCCGCCTGGGGCCTGTATGCGCTGTCCGGCGTGTTCCTCGGCTGCGCTTTTCTCTCAAAGTATTTCTCGGTGGTGCTGGGCTTCAGCTACCTCGTCTACTTTGTGCTGTACCGCCGCGAGCGCCTGGCCGGTTTTGCCTTGCTGGTGCTGTGCGCCCTGCCCGGCCCGGCGATCAACATCGCCTACAACATGTCGCATGGCTGGTCCAACATCATGTTCAACGTCTACAACCGCAATGAGGATGCGACGTTTGAATGGCGCAAGCCGCTGACTTACATCGGCATGATGGTCTACCTCATCACGCCGCCCGCATTGTGGATGGCCGTGCGTTACCGCCGGGCGCTGCTGGCGGCCGCAAGATCGCAGCGCCTGCTGGCCTGCCTGGTGGTGGTGCCGCTGCTGTTCTTCGCGCTGCTGTCGGCCAAAAAAATCATCGGCCTGCACTGGGTGCTGTCGTTTTACCCCTTTGGCTTTGCCTTCCTGGCCTTTGCCCTGCCGGCTGACAAACTCAGGGCCTGCGCCAGGGGGCTGGCCGTGTTCGCCGGCCTGCATGTGCTGGTGGTCGCGGGGCTGTACATGACCACGCTGGACACCTGGCGCTCAACACCGCCTTTGTCCAAGCTCTATCCCCAGATCGTTCGCAGCTACAAGACCGCCGAGATGCTCAAGCAGGTCACGGCGCCCGGCGTGGTGCTGATGGGTGAGGCCTACACACCGGCATCCATCTTCGGGTTTGAGCGCCGCCAGTACATGCCGGTCTTCGGCGTCGGCAAGTTCCACGCGCGCCAGGACGACATGCTGGTTGATTTTTCGCTCTACCAGGGCAAGACGATCCGCATCATCCTCGCCGACAAGCCGCGGCTGGAAGAATTCGCGCCCTACTTCGCCTCGGTGCGCGTGCTGAACTTCGAGCAAAGCGGCGTGCCGTTTTACGCCGTCGAAGGCACGGGCTTCAATTACCAGGCGTATCGCGAAGGCGTGCTGGGCACGGTGTTCAAGCGCTATTTCAATATTCCCGGCTGGCTGCCCATGACAGGCTGCCCGTTCTGTGAACGCTACTGCGGCCAGGTGCGATGCCCGAGGTAAGCGCCCCCGAGGCAGGCCCTGCCGTCGCCGCCTTTGACTTCGACGGCACGCTGACCCGGCGCGACACCTTCACGGTCTTTCTCGCGCGCGGCCTGGGCTGGCCTCGCTTTATGTGGGCCCTGCTGCGCTGCTCACCCTGGCTGGCCGGCTATGCGCTGCGCCTGGTGCCCAACCACGTCGCCAAAAGCAAACTCATGCAGGCCACGCTGGCCGGCCGCAGCCTTGCCGAGATGGAAGACTGGACCGCGCAATGGCTGGCCAAGGACTTCCCCGGCCAACTGCGCGAAGACGCGATGGCCCGCCTGGCCTGGCACCGCGAAGCCGGGCACTGCTGCGTCATGGTGAGCGCTTCGCCCGACATCTACCTGAAGAAGGTCGCGCAACAACTGGGCTTTGATGCGCTGCTCTGCACGGAAATGGAAGTGGCGGGCGAAGCTCAGGCTCGCCACCTCACGGGGCGCATGCGAACGCCCAACTGCCATGGTGAGCAAAAAGTCATCCGGCTGCGGGAGTGGGCGACTGAGCGGTTCGGCCCCCCCGGGCTGGAAGGGGTGACTTTGTATGCCTACGGCGATACGTCCGGCGACAAGCCTATGTTGAGCTTGGCCCGATACGCCTGGTATCGGGGGGCACCCTGGAGCGGGTGATGCAATCGCTTAAAAAACTCAGCTCAAATCAGCGATCAGATCGATGTACTGCTGCATCGCATCGTCCTGCGACGTGCCCTTGAGGCTGTTCCAGGCATCCCACTTGGCGCGCGCGACCATGTCGCCGAAGCCTGGCTTCTTGTCGTTGTTGTCGCCGCTGCTGCCTTGCTTGTAGAGCGCGTAAATCTTCAGCAGCGTGGCGTTGTCAGGACGCTCGCTGAGATTTTTCGAATCGGCCATGGCTTTGTCGAAGGCGGCTTTCAGGTCTGACATAAGGGGATCTCCGTTTTTAGAAGTGGGTCACCAATGAGGTGCTTGGGGTAACTGCCCGGTATCTTAGCGAGGCCGTTCCCATCAAAATAGGGAACTTACCCCATCCGGGATGGATTCTCAGAAGTTTTGCATCGGGAGTGCTCATGGTTACACGCGTTACCGCCCAGGCCGCCGGCCGGAAAGTGGCAAAGAACGTCCAGAAGAACGTCAAGCGGGCTGTCTCGGGAACCCTGGGTATTTCAGGGGAGCGCATGAGCAAGGTCGACACGGCCTGGCTGCGCATGGACAACGATGCCAACCTCATGATGATCGTGGGCGTATGGCAGCTGGCGCCCGGCGTCAAGCACGCGGCGGTCTGCGAACGTATTGAAAACAGCCTGCTCAAGTACGACCGCTTCAAGCAGCGTGTGATGGAAGACGCGGCCGGCGCCACCTGGGTGATGGACCGCAACTTCGACCTGGCCCACCATGTGGTGGCCGAGAAGCTGCCCAAATCGGCCAACCAGGAACAGGCCCTGCAGGATCGCGTGGCCGAGCTGGCCACCGAGCGCCTGGACCCCAAACGCCCCCTGTGGCAGATCCACCTGGTCGAGGACTACACCGGGCCCGACGGCGTCAAGGGCAGCGCGATGATCGTGCGCATCCACCACTGCATCGCCGACGGCATCGCACTGATTTCGGTGACCATGTCGCTGGTCGACGGCGGCGCACCGCCGCCCGAGCGGCGCAAGAAGGCCGCCGCCGCGGGCCCGGAGGACTGGATCACCGACACCCTGCTCAAGCCCTTCACCGACATCACGGTCAAGGCGCTGGGCGCCGTGGGCGAAGGCGCGGCGCGCTCGCTGGGCATGCTGGGCGATCCGAAAAAAGGCATGGAGCAAGGCGTGAGCGGCTCCTTCGACATGGCCAAGGTGCTGTTCCAGCTGCTGTCCGATTCAGCCGCACTGGCCCTGATGCCCGACGATTCGAAAACCCGGCTCAAGGGCAAGCCCGGCGGCGCCAAAAAAGTGGCCTGGTGCCAGCCCATCCCGCTGGACGAGGTCAAGGCTGTGGGCAAGGCGCTCAACTGCTCGATCAACGACGTGCTGCTCAGCTGCGTGGCCGGCGCCCTGGGCGAGTACCTCAAAACCTTTGGCGACGACGTGGCGGGGCAGGAGATACGCGCCATGGTGCCGGTGAACCTGCGGCCGCTGGACCAGGCGCACAAGCTGGGCAACCGCTTCGGCCTGGTGCCGCTGGTGCTGCCCATAGGCATCGACAACCCGATCGAGCGCGTCTACGAAGTGCGCCGCCGCATGGCCGCGCTCAAAGGCAGCTACCAGCCCTTGCTGGCCTTCAGCCTGCTGGCGGTGGCGGGCCTGTTGATCAAGCCGGCGCAGGACATGATGCTCAACCTCTTTGCCAAGAAGACCACGGCGGTCATGACCAATGTGCCGGGCCCGCGCGAGAAGCTCAAGTTCTGCGGCTCCACGCTGGAGCAAAGCATGTTCTGGGTGCCGCAGTCGGGCGACATGGGCCTGGGTGTGTCCATCCTGAGCTACGGCGGCGGCGTGCAGTTCGGCGTGATCACCGACAGCACGCTGTGCCCGGAGCCGCAGCGCATCATCGACGAGTTTGTGCCGGAGTTCGCGAAACTCTCTATCGTGACCCTGATGCTGCCCTGGGGAGAGTGAGCGCCATGCACAGGCCCCTGGCCCTCACCCCCTGCCCTCTCCCAGAGGGAGAGGGAGCAAGAGGGTTTACCTCATGCACAAAGGTGAAGGCGTAAAAAAATCTTGTTCCCTCTCCCTCTGGGAGAGGGTTAGGGTGAGGGCCGGCGGCGTACGAAATAGCAAGGTCTGTGCGTAGCCAGAACAGCGCCCCCGGCTTTTGTCAACGGACCTGCCGCCGCCGCTTCAGGACGCGAAGCGGCGTGAAGCGATTTCGAGCAAGCCGTCAAAAATCAGGCTGTCCACCAGCTCGAATTTGACCGACATGCTGGGCGCCATCTTCCAGCCCGCGCCGCCGGTCATGATGCATTCGGGCGTTTCGCCGCAGTGGCGGGTGATGTTTTCCACCATGCGCTGGACGGCACCGGCAATCGCGAAGGTGCCGCCGCTGGTCAGCGCGTCGCTGGTGTTGGTGGGGAAGTCGCGCACGTCGCCGGTGGGCACATGCAGACCGGCCGTGCCGGATTCGAGCGCGCGCAGCATGATGCCGTGGCCCGGCAGGATGATGCCGCCCAGGAATTTTCCGGACGCATCGATAGCCTCGACGGTGACAGCGGTGCCCACCATGACGACCACGCAGGGCTTGTGCACGCCGCGCGCCAGCAGGCGATGCCGCGCCCCAATGATGGCGACCCAGCGGTCGGCGCCCAGGCGGGCCGGATGTTCATAGCCGTTGCTCACGCCCGCCTCTTGCGGGCTTGAAACCACCCAGCGCGGCGCCACGTCCCAGAGCTCCATCTGCTCGGCCACGCGCCGTTTGATGGCGTCACCGGCGACGATGCAGCCCAGGATGCGCGAAGGCACGGGCAGGCCGTTCCATTCTTCTTCCGCGAGTCTGTCGATGTTTTCCAGGAACACCGCCCCCTGTGCCATCAGCTTGGCGCCGGCCGCGGGCGCCTCGTACTGGGCCCATTTCAGGCGGGTGTTACCCACATCAAGCGCTAGGAAGGTCATTTGGCGGATTATGAACAGGTTTGGCGCCGGCCCGCGCCTGCCCGCCTAAAGGTTTTCCAGTAGAGCTTTGCGGAGAATGCAGGGTCAAATCAAACCAAACCAGCAGGCGCGCTGGATGGCGGCCAGCTTGTTGTCGACCCTGAGCTTGGTCATGGCATTGGAGAGGTGGAAGTTCACGGTGCGCTCGCTGCAGGCCAGCAGTTCGCCGCTCTCGCGGGCCGTCATGCCCTGGAAGGCCAGGCTCAGGCACTCGAGTTCACGCGGGCTGAGCGGGCTGCGCGCCTCGGCCAGCGCGCGCTTGAGCAGCGGCCAGATGTTGAGCGCCGACCAGGCCAGCAGGGCCGCCTCGCTGCGGTCGTGCCACTGGCGCGGGCTGAAGAGGTAGCACTCGAAGGCGCGGCCCACGGTGAGCGGAAAGGCGATGCGGACCACGCTCTGGTAGCCGTGGGCCAGCCAGAGCCGGCGCCAGCGGCCCAGGCTCTCGAAGGCCGATTTGGAGATATCCTGCCAGGCAACCAGCGGCGCGTCGGAGTCGCGCCAGGGTGCGCCGAAGTCGCGGCTCTCGGCCAGGGCCTCGGCAGCTTCCAGCAGGCGCGGAGGGTGTATGGCCAGCACCAGCCGGTCCTCCTGGCCCGCAAAAGGGTCGGGGCCCAGCACCATGAGGGCTTCGACCGAGAATTCGCGCAGGGCGCACAGCCAGTCGCTGATGACGCCATCGAGGCTCACGCTGTCAAAGTTGGCAGGTAATAGCATTAGCTTGACGGAAAAAGAACCGGGACAATACAGTCACATGTCAAATGCATCATCAGTCTGGTTCCCTGTTGTGCTGGAGAGATTCTTAAAGTGAGGAGCGCCCGCTTCCATGCGTGGCTGGCGCAGCGCCCCCTGCTTCATTGGCTGCGCGAGGAGCTGGTACTCGCCCCGCTGGAACCCATTTTGCATCCATCGCCGCGGCGCCTGTGGTGGCTGGGACTTTCTTTTTTTTCGGGCAACGCCCTGTTCGCCTGGATCTGGTCGGCATGGCTGCCGCAGCCCTACGAGAACCTGCCCCTGCGCGTGGTGGCCAGCCTGCTGGGCTACAGCCTGATGACGCGCCGCGTCAACCACGACCCGAGCAGCCGCCTGGCGCAGCGGGTGTTCGGCCTGGTGTTCTGGCTGGAGCTGCCGGTGATGTTCAGCTGGATGTACCTGTGCAACAGCGGCAGCACGGTGTGGCTGGCCACCATGGCGGCCATGGTGCTGATCTATTACCACGTGACCGACTGGCGCCTGGCCACGCTGGGCACCATCACGGGCGGCCTGCTGGCCTTTGCCGCCTTCCTGGCGGTGGGGCCGGCCGTGCCGCTGCTGCCGCCGGAGCAGCGCGCCGTTCACGCCGTGGTGATCGCCTTCGCCTGGTCGATCGCCCTGGTGCTCAACCTGTCTTCGGCCAACCTGCGGCGCGAGCAGCTCTCCAGCACGCTGACCACCATCGGCATCATGGCGCATGAGCTTCGCACGCCGCTGTCGACGGCCGCACTGCTGGGCGACGCGATCCAGCTGGAGGTGCAGCGCCAGCCCGACAACCCGCGCGGGCAGCAGCTGGACAAACTCGCGCTGCGCCTGCACGCCCTGGTGCGCAACATGAACCACCAGATCGACACGCAGATCGCCAACGCCAAGCTGCTGCAGCTGCCGCGCTACACCGAGCGGGTCTGGGCCAGCAAGGTGGTGCAGGAGGTGGTGGTGGCCTATCCCTACCAGTCCAGCCGCCAGCGCGAGTGCGTCAAGGTGGTGGTTCATGAGGACTTCAGTTTCCGTTCCTCGGCCACCCAGTTCTCCCAGGTGCTGGACAACCTGATCAAGAACGCCCTGCACTCCCTGATGGCGGCCGACTCGAAATACCCCGCCGGCGCGCTGCGCATCGAGGTGGCGCAGGCTCGGCAGCGCGGCCGCATCATCGTGGCGGACGAAGGCATGGGCATAGACCCCGCCTTGCTGCCGCAGATTTTTAAACCTTTTTTCTCCAGCAACCGCGGCACCGGCCACGGGCTGGGTTTGGCGTTTTGCCAGCAAGTGGTACAAAGTGCAGGCGGCAACATTCATGTGAAATCCGAGTTTGCCGTGGGCGCCGTTTTTACCATCGAGCTGCCCATTGCGGCCTGATGCCGCCGGATTGGCCTCGAATGGCCCGTTACCTGTTAGCCTGTTAGAGACCGTGTATGACCGCTTTTGACAACCATTCATAAAACGAGAACCATGTCCTTTGCACTTTACCGCCGGCCGGGAGGCGTGGTCTTTCTGGACGACGACCCGGACTACCTCGAAATGCTGGCCGAGGTCATGCCGCTGGACTGGTATGTGCGCCTGTTCCTGCGACCAGTGGCCTGCATCGACCTGTTGCTGAAAGAACCGGCTCGCTGGGAAGCCGACGCCTGGCGTCAGCAGGAGATCATCAATCGCTGGCGCGAAGGCTCGGCCTTGATCCCGCAAATCCTGGAGTACTGGCGCGAAGACGGCACGGCGCGTTTTGCCCTCACGCAGGTCTGCGTGGTCGACTATTCGATGCCGGCGATGAGCGGCCTGCGGGTGCTCAGCGAGCTGACGGGCTGGTCCGGCGCGCGGGTGCTGCTGACCGGCCGCGCCGACGAGCAGCTTGCCGTGTCGGCCTTCAACCGCGGGCTGATCGAGCAGTTCATTCCCAAGCAGTCCCCCGAAATCCGCTTGCGCCTGACCGACGCCATCCAGGCACTGCTGCGCCAGCCCGACGGCCGGCACCAGCAGACCTGGCGCGCCACGCTGTCGCGCGAGCAGCACGCCCTGCTGTGCGAACCCACGATTGCGCAAGAACTGGAAAACCTGGCGCTGCGCCAGGGCTGGATAGAGCATGTGGTCATAGGCGCGCCTTTCGGCGTGCTGGCCCTGGACCGCAAAGGCAGCGCCAGCTGGCTGCAGCTGGAGCCGGCGGGCAACCTGCGCGAGCTCGCGGAGATCGCCGAGTCCCAGGGCTGGGATGCGGCCACCGTGGCCGACGTCGCCGCGGGCAAAAAACTCATAGACCTGGAACTGCAGCTGGCACTGGGCGCCGGCCAGAAGCCGCAGCCGCGCCAGGCTTTCGCGATCGCTTCGGGCGCGGCCGTGCTGCACGCCGCGCTGTTCAGCGTCGGCGAGACCTTCAGCCCGGGCTTCATGACCAGCCACGAGCGTTTTATCGCCACCTCGGGCGAGCGCCAGCTGCAGGACTAGCCTGCGCGCCATCCGGCTGCGCACTCATGCCTCGGCCTGGCCGGCGCGGGCGCGTCGCGCAATCGGCCAGTCCCAGGGCTTGACGATGGGCGCGATCTCCCGCGCCACGGCTTCCACGTGGTCCAGCTCTGAATCCATGAGGCCGGCGTTCAAGGTCATGCGCATCATGGCGCGCTTGGCGCTGGTGGCCGGCGCGCAGAACATCGACGAAAACACATTGCGCTCCTCCAGCCGGTCGCGCAGCACCATGGTGTCGCTTTCCGAGCCCACTTCCAGCGCGATGATCTGCTGGCTGCCCTGGTGGATGGGGTAGCCGAGTTCGCTCAGCGATGCGCGCAGCCGGCGTGTGTTCGCATGCAGGCGCTTGCGCGCGTCGTCGCTGTCCTTGATCAGTTCCAGGGTGGCGGCCAGGCCGGCGATCTCATGCGGCAGCAGGCTGGAGCTGAAGATGTTGGGAAAACTCGAACACAGGATGTAGTAGCGCATGTGGGCCGGCGCGGTGAAAAAGCCCGCGCGGCCCGCGAAGGCCTTGGCCAGGCTGGCGGTGATGAAATGCACCCGGTCCGTCAGGCCCAGCTCGGCGCACAGGCCCGCCCCCTTGGGGCCGTGCGTGCCCAGGGAATGCGACTCGTCGACCAGGATCATGCAGCCGCCGGCCTCGGCCACGTCCACCATCTCCACCAGCGGGCAAAGGGCCCCGGTGGTGCTGTAAACCGAGTCCACCACCACGATGCCCGGGCCGTTGCGGGCGATCATGCGGGCCAGGTGGGCCGGGTCGTTGTGGCGGAACGCGAAGGCCGGCGCGCGCGCCGCGTGGGCGCCTTCCCACAGCGAGGCGTGGGCCAGCGTGTCCAGGTAGATGGGCGTCTGCGCGTCGGCAATCGCCTGCAGCAGACCGACGTTGGCCGAGAAGCCCGACTGGCAGATGAAGCCGTCGTCCTTGCCGACCCAGGCGGCCAGCGCCGTTTCCAGCGCGTGCGTGGGGTGCTGGTTCAGGTGAAAAACGCCGGACTGCACCACGAACTCCTGCGCCTTGCGCAGGGACTCGACCTGGGCGTGCACGATCTGCGGGTGCCCCGTGATACTCAGGTAGTCGTTGCCGTCCAGGCGTATGGCGTTGGAGTCGGGCGTGCGCCCGTGGAGCATGAACTTGCCGCCCCATTGCTGGTCCCAGCGCGGCTTGAAGTCGCGCGCGATACGCTGGCTCAGTTGGGCCCCCAGGGCGGGATTGATGGGCGCCTTGACGGCGGAGGGAATTTCGCGTTCGAGTACTTGCATGGGGAGCTCCGTTAGAAAGAGGAACCCCCATTGAATGCGCACAAACAAATTGATACGGGTTATCCCCTGTCAGAACTGACAGGGGTCGCGCTAATACACCAATTTTCAGCGTACGCGATGTGAACTATTCACTTCATTTTTTCAAAGCCCCTACGCCATTGCCTTATATGCCGAGGTTACAAAAGGTACGAGCCGCCCTGTTGCAGCCAGGCCATTTTGGGTATTTTTTACCCCTTTTCACCCCTGCTTCCACGGCAGTCCTTGCAAACGCCAGCCGCCCTTGCGCCCGCGCTGTCCGTGCTCATCCGCGTCACCCTCAAAGCCCTCAAGAATGTTGTAGGCCTCAAGACCCAGCTCCGCCGCGCGTTTGGCGGCCGCCACCGAACGCACACCGCTGCGGCACAGCAGCACGGCTTTCTTGCCGGCGGGCACGGCCGCCTTCAGCCCCTCGTCAAAGCCCGCATTCATCGCCATGCCCGGCCATTGCTTCCAGGCCAGCGGCACGGCGCCGGGCACATAGCCCACCCATTCGCGCTCGGCGTCGGTGCGCACATCCACCAGCACGGCTTCGCCCGACTGCACCCATTGCAGCGCCAGGCGCGCGGGAATGTCTCCCGCGTAGCCGGCGGCGGGCCGGACCTGGAGCGGGGAATCGGTGTTCGATGCGGTGGGGCTTGTCATGTCGTGGCCTGTCTATAAGAAAGGGAAAGGGAACGCAATTGGCTAAACGAAATGTGAACGGGAAGTGGCGTGAAGCCGCCGGCGCCTTCCCTGCTGCAGCCAAGTTTATTCCGATGCCGTGAACTGTGCGCGGCATGCACAATCACGGCGACAAGCCCGCCATCGCGAGGCACTGGAGACATCGATGCCGACCAAGCGCACAGACCCGCCTCTTTTCCCCGACACCGCCGCCGGCAAGGCTGACCTCAAAGCCCTGGCCAAAATGCTGGCCCGCTGGCAGCCGCCGCAGACCAGCATGGACGGCCTGCCGCCCTCCGGCAAAAAAGCCGGCAAGCCCTGGGCGCTGGCCGACCTGGACCCGGCCGCCAAGCCTTTCTCCAGCGGCGACAAGCAGAACGACAAGGCCCTGGTCGACACCCTCGCATCGGAGCTCGACGAACTGCAGAACCTGTTCTACGCCGACAAGCGCTTCAAGCTGCTGGTCATCCTGCAAGGCACCGACACCGCCGGCAAGGACGGCACGCTTCGCGGCGTGTTCGGCCGCATCAGCCCGCTGGGCGTGCACACCGTGAGCTGGCGGGCGCCCAACGAAGCGGAACGCGCGCACGACTACCTGTGGCGCATCCACCAGCAGGTGCCCGCGGCCGGTGAAATCACCCTCTTCAACCGCAGCCACTATGAAGACGTGCTGGTGCCGCCCGTCAAGGGCTGGATCACGCCGGCGCAGACGGCCCAGCGCTACCGCCATATCAACGACTTCGAGCGCCTGCTCGCGCAGACCGGCACCGTGGTCCTCAAGTTCATGCTGCACATCAGCCGCGAAGAGCAGCGCGAACGCCTGCAGGCGCGGCTGGACGACCCGACGAAACAGTGGAAATTCAACCCGGACGACCTGGAGGCGCGCAAGCAGTGGAAGCAGTACCAGCAGGCTTACGAGGATCTGCTGCGCGCCACCAGCACGCCCTGGGCGCCGTGGACGGTGGTGCCCGCCGACTCCAAGACCCACCGCAACCTGATGATCGCGACCGTGGTGCGGGCAACGCTGGTGCAGTTGGGCCTGCGCTTTCCGCCCGGCGACGCCGCACTGAAAGGACTCAAAGTGCCCTGACATATCCATCGCTGCGAAACGAAAGCGTTACGCGATTCCCACCCGGTCTGCAAAAACAGTTTCACCCATATCGCAGGTAATCAAAGGGGACATCGCGGCCTGCGTTGGTGGAAACCCTCTTTGTAAGCCTTGGGCAAGGCTCAATGATGCGTGTTCTTAGTTTTCTTATGTTTTCCCACAACAGGAGACAGACATGACCGAGAGCAAAAGCCCCCGCAGGCGCGGCCTGCTGAAAGGCGCCGCGATTGCCGCCGGCGCACTGTCAGCCCCCATGGTCGCCATGGCGCAGACAACATCCTTTCGCTTCCAGAGCACCTGGCCGGCCAAAGACATCTTCCACGAGTTCGCCAACGACTTCGCCAAGAAGGTCAATGACATGGCAGGCGGCCGCCTGAAGATCGAGGTGTTGCCCTCCGGCGCGGTGGTGCCGGCCTTTCAGTTGCTGGAGGCCGTGAACAAGGGCACGCTGGACGGCGGCCACGGCGTGGTGGCCTATCACTACGGCAAGAACTCGGCGCTGGCCTTGTGGGGCTCCGGCCCCGGCTACGGCATGGACTCCAACATGGTGCTGGCCTGGCACAACTATGGCGGCGGCAAGGCCCTGCTTGAGGAAATCTACAAGGCCATCAACATGGACGTGGTGTCTTACCTCTACGGCCCCATGACCACCCAGCCGCTGGGCTGGTTCAAGAAACCCATCGCCAAGGCCGACGACCTCAAAGGCCTAAAATACCGCACGGTGGGCCTGGCCGTGGACATGTTCACGCTGATGGGTGCCGCGGTGAATCCTTTGCCCGGCGGCGAAATCGTGCCGGCCCTGGACCGCGGCCTGATCGACGCGGCCGAGTTCAACAACGCCTCCTCCGACCGGGTCCTGGGTTTTCCGGACGTTGTGAAAAACTGCATGCTGCAGAGCTTTCACCAAAGCGGCGAGCAGTTCGAGATTCTGTTCAACAAGACCAAATACAACACCTTGCCGGCCGAACTCAAGTCCATCATCGACTATGCGGTGCAGGCGGCCAGCGCCGACATGAGCTGGAAGATGATAGACCGCAACTCCAGCGACTACATCGAGATGAAGAAGCAGGGGATCAAGTTCTACAAGACCTCGGACGCCGTGCTGCGCGCCCAGCTGGACGCCTGGGACAAGACCATTGCCAAAAAAGCCGGCGAGAACCCGCTGTTCCAGAAGGTGCTGGATTCGCAGAAGGCGTTCGCCCAGCGGGCCGTGTCCTGGCACAACGACTACTCCGTCGACTTCAAGATGGCCTACAACCATTATTTCTCCGGCAAGAAAGCCTGACCGCCGGCGCTCGAGTCTGAGCCTGAAGCACAGCAGCCATCCGGTTCCACCTGGATGGCTGCTTTTCTTTGTCATCGCACGCCACCGGAACCGCCATGAACGTTCAACGTCTCCTGCACACCGCCGACGCCATCAGCACCTGGGTGGGCAAGGCCTTTGCCTGGCTCATCGTGGTGCTGATGCTGCTGGTCTGCGCCGAGGTCTTCAAGCGCTATGCGCTCAACGCGCCGACGGCCTGGATCTTCGACGCCAACAACATGCTCTACGGCACGCTGTTCATGATGGGCGGCGCCTACACCCTGGCCCATGACGGCCATGTGCGCGGAGATTTCTTGTACGGCAGCATGAAGCCGCGCACCCAGGCCCTGCTGGACCTGGTGCTGTACTTCCTGTTCTTCCTGCCCGGCATCGCCGCACTGACCTGGGCCGGCTGGACTTACTTCAACGACTCATGGTCCATCCACGAGCAGACCTTCAACGCCGACCCGATTCCGCTGTACCCCTTCAAGTTCGTGATCCCGCTGGCCGGCGCCATCGTGCTGATGCAGGGGATCGCCGAGATGATCCGCTGCGTGGTCTGCCTCAGGACCGGCGCATGGACGCCCCGGCTCAGGGACGCCGAGGAGGCCGACGTGGTGGCCCAGCAGCTGGCCGGCAGCGAATTCGTCGACGAAGACGCAAAGCGGCTTGCCATCGAAAAATCCAAAGGGATGAAGGGGTAGATCATGAGCAATGCAGCACTCGGCATGACCATGCTCTGCCTGATCGTGGTCGTGATCATGCTGGGCTTTCCCACCGCCTTCACCCTGATGGGCCTGGGCATCATGTTCGGCTTCGTCGCGTTCTACGACCCGTCGGCGCACTGGCTGGACAACAAGATTTTCGACCTCATGGTGCAGCGCGCCTTCGGGGCCATGACCAATGAAACCCTGTTGTCGATCCCGCTGTTCGTGCTGATGGGGTATGTGATGGAGCGCGGCGCGCTGGTGGACAAGATGTTCCACAGCGTGCAGCTGGCTTTTCGCAGCGTACCCGGCTCGCTGGCCGTCACCACGCTGATCATCTGCACCTTCTGGGGCATCGCCAGCGGCCTGGTGGGTGCCGTGGTGGTGCTGATGGGCGTGATCGCCATGCGGCCCATGCTCAACGCCGGCTACGACACGCGGCTGGCGGCCGGCGTGATCACCGCCGGCGGCACGCTGGGCATTTTGATCCCGCCCTCGGTGATGATCATCGTCTACGCCGCCGTCGCCGGCCAATCGGTGGTCAAGCTCTACGCGGCGGCCATGTTCCCCGGCTTCTTCCTGGCCTTGCTCTACCTCGTCTACATCATCGGCTGGGTGCTGATCAATCCGAAGATCGCGCCCAAGCTACCGCCCGAGCAGCAACAGGTGCCGGTGCCGCCCTGGCTGCACGCCATCGGCAGCGCCTATTCGCGCCGCATGCTGCCCGCGCTGCTGGCCGCCACCGCCTCACCCGGCCGCGCCTTGAAAGCCGGCGTGGACGGCATGAAGATCACCCGCGGCCTGCTGGCGCGCAGCCTGGGCCTGGCGCTGGTGCCGCTGGCGCTGTCGGCCGTTACCCTGGGCGCCGTGTGGTGGTATGTGGTGATCCACTCCCAGGAAGACAACGTTGCCAGCGCCGCGGCGCAAGTCACCCAGCGGGCCCAGGCCCCCGCAGCGGCAGGCGCCGGCACCGGCCTGCAGGAGGCCCCCGGCGCCGAGGCGGTCCAGGCGCCGCCGTCCGCCGGCGGCGTGCAGGAACCGCCGGCCGAAACCAGCGGCTTGCAGGAGCTGTCGGCCCCACCCGGCGCCGTCGGGGAGCCGGCCGCCGGCCCCGCCAAGGACGAGCCCATGCAGCAGTTCGGCGACCCGGCGGCCGAAGGGCCGCGCACTGCCGCCGTTCCCGAGGCGTTCTTCACCGGCTTCTGGATCGCCTGCGCCGTCACCCTGCTGCTGCTGGCCTGGTACTACTGGAAGTTCGACGCGGAGCAGTTCGAGATCCTGCGCCTGCTGGTGTCTTCCGTCATGCCGCTGGCCATCCTGACCTTCGTCGTGCTGGCGGTGATCCTGTTCGGCATCACAACGGCCACCGAATCCGCGGCGGTCGGCGCGGCGGGCGCCTTCCTGATGGCCTGGCACGCCAAGACCCTGAACTTCCAGCGCATCAAGGAAGCGGTCTTCCTGACCGCCAAAACCACCTCCATGGTGTGCTGGCTGTTTGTCGGCTCGGCGCTGTTTTCGGCCGTGTTCGCCTTGCTGGGCGGGCAGGCCGTGATCGAAAGATGGGTGCTGTCGATGGAACTCACGCCGCTGCAGTTCCTGCTGGTGTCGCAGGCCATCATCTTCATCCTCGGCTGGCCGCTCGAGTGGACCGAGATCATCGTGATCTTCGTGCCCATCTTCCTGCCGCTGCTGCAGCATTTCCAGATCGATCCCATTCTGTGGGGCGTGCTGGTTTTCGTGAACCTGCAGGCGGCCTTCCTGTCGCCGCCGGTCGCGATGAGCGCCTTCTACCTCAAAGGCGTTTCACCGCCGCACGTGACCCTGAACCAGATCTTCGCCGGCATGATGCCCTACATGCTGATCGTGATCCTGTGCATGGTCTTCATGTATGTCTGGCCGGGCATGACGCTCTGGTTGCCGAAGTTCCTGTACGGCGGCGGCTGACCGGCCGCCCCCCTTCGAACCCCCAACCCCAAGGCGGGTGCTTGAACAGCCCCGGCTTACGGAGTAAGATTGACGTTTACGTAAACGTCAATTGCATCAACTACAGTGGGCAGGGCACTGATCCGCCATCGCCCGGAGACAACCATGACCGACATGTCCGCTGAATACAAAGCGCTCGCCAGCTATCGCCCCACGCACAAGGTGCGCTTTATCACCGCGGCCAGCCTGTTCGACGGGCATGACGCGGCCATCAACATCATGCGGCGCATCCTGCAGAGCATGGGCGCCGAGGTCATCCACCTGGGCCACAACCGTAGCGTTGACGAAGTCGTCACGGCCGCCCTGCAGGAAGACGCCCAGGGCATCGCCATCAGCTCCTACCAGGGCGGGCATGTCGAGTACTTCAAGTACATGGTCGACCTGCTCAAGAGCCGCGGCGGCGAGCACATCCAGGTTTTCGGCGGCGGCGGCGGCGTCATCGTGCCGCCCGAAATCCGCGAGCTGCATGCCTACGGCGTCACCCGCATCTACAGCCCCGAGGACGGTCAGAAGATGGGCCTGGCCGGCATGATCGGCGAGATGGTCATGCGCTGCGACAAGGACCTGACCGGTTTCGCGCCCAAAAACGTCAAGGCCATTGAAGGCCATGGCGAGATGAACTGGCGGGCGTTGGCCCAGCTGATCACTGCTTTGGAGAACGGCAAGGCCGATGCGGCGCTGGTCGACAAGGTACGCACCCAAGCTGCCACCCGCAAGATTCCCGTGCTGGGCATCACCGGCACCGGCGGCGCCGGCAAGTCCTCGCTGACCGACGAATTGATACGCCGCTTGCGCCTGGACCAGAACGACAAGCTGCGTGTGGCCGTCATCAGCATCGACCCCTCACGCCGCAAAAGCGGCGGCGCCCTGCTGGGCGACCGCATCCGCATGAACGCCATCAACCCCTGGACTGTTCCCGCAGCCGGGCAAAGGAACACCGACAGCGGCCAGCGCGTCTTTATGCGCAGCCTGGCCACGCGCGACTTCGGCTCCGAGATCAGCCAGGCCCTGCCCGACGTGATCGCCGCCTGCAAATGCGCGGGCTTTGACCTGATCGTCGTCGAGACCTCGGGCATAGGACAGGGCGACGCCGCCATCGTGCCGCATGTGGATGTGCCCATGTATGTGATGACGCCCGAGTTCGGCGCAGCCAGCCAGCTCGAAAAAATCGACATGCTGGACTTCGCCGAGTTCATCGCCATCAACAAGTTCGACCGCAAGGGCTCGCTCGACGCCTTGCGCGATGTCTCCAAACAAGTGCAGCGCAACAAGGAAGCCTGGAGCACACCGGCCGACAAGATGCCGGTCTTCGGCACCATGGCCGCGCGCTTCAACGACGACGGCGTCACCGCGCTTTACCAGGCGCTCAAGCCGCGCCTGGCCGCGCTGGGCCTGGCCCTCGAAGGCGGCGTGCTGCCCGCGGCCGAAGTGCGCCACAGCACCAACCAGACCCCGGTGGTGCCGGCTGCGCGCACGCGCTACCTGGCCGAGATCAGCGACACCGTGCGCGGCTACAAAAAGCGTGCCCGCGCCCAGGCCCAGCTGGCCCGCGAGGTGCAGCAGCTCAAGGCGGCCGCCGCCATGCTCAAGATCGACAAGCCCGACCGCGCACCGGCCGCCGAAGCCGCGCTGGACCTGGCCGGCCACCGCAAGGCGCGCATGGACGCCGACGCCCGCGCCCTGCTGGCCCAGTGGCCCGACATGCAGGCCGCCTATGCCGGCGACGAATACGTCGTGAAAATCCGCGACAAGGAAATCCGCACCGCGCTGACCACCAAGTCACTCTCGGGCACCACCATCCGCAAGGTAGCCCTGCCGCAGTACGAAGACCACGGCGAAATCCTCAAATGGCTGATGCTGGACAACGTGCCCGGCAGCTATCCCTACACCGCCGGCACCTTTGCCTTCAAGCGCGAGGGCGAAGACCCGACCCGCATGTTCGCCGGCGAAGGAGACCCCTTCCGCACCAACACCCGCTTCAAGCTGCTCAGCGAAGGCATGGCCGCCAAACGCCTGTCCACCGCCTTCGACTCGGTCACGCTCTACGGCAACGACCCGGCCCTGCGCCCCGACATCTACGGCAAGGTCGGCAACTCGGGCGTGTCCATCGCCACACTCGACGACATGAAGGTGCTGTACGACGGCTTTGACCTGTGCAATCCGTCGACCTCGGTCTCCATGACCATCAACGGCCCGGCCCCGACCATCCTCGCGATGTTCATGAACACAGCCATCGACCAGAACCTCGACAAGTTCAAGAAGGACAACGGCCGCGACCCCACGGCCACCGAGGCCGCCAAGATCCGCGAATGGGTGCAGGAGAATGTGCGCGGCACGGTGCAGGCCGACATCCTGAAAGAAGACCAGGGCCAGAACACCTGCATCTTCTCCACCGAGTTCAGCCTCAAGGTCATGGGCGACATCGCCCAGTACTTTGTGCACAACCGGGTGCGCAACTTCTACAGCGTCTCCATCAGCGGCTACCACATCGCCGAAGCCGGCGCCAACCCCATCAGCCAGCTGGCCTTCACGCTGTCCAACGGTTTCACCTTTGTCGAAGCGTATCTCGCGCGCGGCATGCACATCGACGACTTTGCGCCCAACCTGAGCTTCTTCTTCAGCAACGGCATGGACCCGGAGTACACCGTGATGGGTCGCGTCGCGCGCCGCATCTGGGCCGTGGCCATGAAGGAAAAATACGGCGCCAACGAGCGCAGCCAGAAACTGAAATACCACATCCAGACCTCGGGCCGCAGCCTGCACGCGCAGGAAATCCAGTTCAACGACATACGCACCACGCTGCAGGCGCTGATCGCGATTTACGACAACTGCAACTCGCTGCACACCAACGCGTTTGACGAAGCCATCACCACGCCCACCGAAGAATCGGTGCGCCGCGCCATGGCCATCCAGCTCATCATCAACCGCGAATGGGGCCTGGCCAAGAACGAAAACCCCTCGCAGGGCGCGTTCATCATCGAGGAGCTCACCGAGTTGCTCGAGGAAGCGGTACTCAGCGAGTTCGAGCGCATCGCCGAGCGCGGCGGCGTACTGGGCGCCATGGAGACCGGCTACCAGCGCGGCCGCATCCAGGACGAGTCCATACACTACGAGATGCTCAAGCACACCGGCGAGCTGCCCATCATCGGCGTCAACACCTTCCGCAACCCGCACGGCGACGCGGTGCAGGACAAGCTCGAACTGGCGCGCTCCACCGAAGAAGAAAAACAAAGCCAGCTCAAGCGCCTGGAAGACTTCCATCGCCGCCACGCCGCCGAATCACCGGCCATGCTCAAACGCCTGCAGCAGGCCGTGATCGAAAACCTCAACGTCTTCGAAGTACTGATGGAGGCCGTGCGCGTCTGCTCGCTGGGGCAGATCACCAATGCGCTGTTTGAGGTGGGTGGGCAGTACCGGCGGAATATGTAAATCGCCGGGGGCTGCTATGACCCAATTGATCAACGGCAAATGATTTGAGCTATTGACGAATCCTTCCAGCACTGGTGACGATGGATAACTCGACGAAGCTGGAGCCGGAATGCTGTCCAGGTTTAAAGCTGATCACGTAACCACCAAGGTCAAAACTACTCATGCTGTCCAAGGCTAGAACGGTCCCTTCGTGGCTGGGCCTGCTGCCTTGGCGGCGTATCGCCTCGGAAATGACGCGAGCGGCGATGTAGCCCTCCATCATGGCGTAGCTCACAGGCACTTCCAGGTTACGCGCCTTGGCTGCAATGTCGGCAAATTCCTTGACGAGCTGGTTGGAGACCTTGTACGGACTTGGCGTCACCTGGGCGATAGCCACACCTTGCATCTGCTCCGGAGACAGCCGTTTGGAGAGCTGCTCGATGTCGGCGCCCGAATGCGCTAGCAGTTGAGCCGCGCCGCCAGCGATACGGTACTTCTCAATAAAGCCGGCCGCGGCAGCTCCGCTGGAGACCATGATGATCGCTTGCGGCTGCATGTTCATGAAAGTGTCCACGGCGTCAGTCACGGCGACCGTGTTGGCGACGTAGGAGCCGCGTCCCTCAATAGTCGCCCCGGCTTTCCTGGCCGCATCCTCGGCCGCGGCGATGACCGAAGTCGAGCCCGGCCCAGCCTCATGGAAGAAGCCCAGGCGCTTGATCCCGATGGTGGCCAGATGCTCAATGAGTCTGGAAATCTCGTCCCGCAGGCCTGCCCGCACGCTATACAGGTAGGGAGCGTCCGGCTGGATCTCCGAAGTGCGGTAGCCCACCAGGGCAATCTTCTCTTTTGCCAAGATGCCCGCAGACACCAGACCGGCCACATTCCTGCCACCAAAGTAACCGGCCAGGACCATCGGGTTATCTTCGGCAATCATCTGCTTTGTCAAGGTGACTGTGTCGTCGGGTGCTCCCCCGTCGTCCTTGCGCAAGAGTGTGAACTTATGGCCGTTGATGCCGCCGGCCTTGTTCAGGGCGGTGAAATGCAATTGCATGCCGGCGGCGTAAGCGCGGCCCTGACCGGCCTCCGGCCCTGACATGGGGCCGACCTGGCCCACCACGATCTCGGCGGCGAGTATCGGACCAATTCCCATCACAAGGGCAGCCACGGCCAGTGCCTTCAGGGCCTTGGCGAAAGCCGACGATAAACAACGGTTGCGCATGATGAGAGTTTCCTTTTGTGCTGCGAATCTGACGGACCTGGGTATCGATCAGTGGTCAGCAAGGCTGTATTCCATGGATCAAGGAAGGGACTCTGGCCCGCCTCTTCGTGGGCGGCCGAAACGTGTACCGTCATCGACCTCGGCTTCGAACTGCAGCTGCGCCATCAGTTGGCGAACCTTGACGCCTTGCGGCCTGGCAAGGCTGTCGCGAAGCGGTGCCAGGCGCTCTTGCGGAAGGATGCCTGTTGTGCATTGTTCAAATTTGGCTTGCCGCTCCAAGGCCGAAAACGGATTCAGGAATGACCCTTTGGCGTGTTGAACGACGCGCTCCAGGCGTCGTCCGTCCTTCAAGGTCACGGCTGTGGTGTGGGGAAGCAGCTGCGTCGCGGTTTCTGTACGTGTCGAGTTCAAGCGCAATTCGACGCGTGGCATGAGCCGTCGGGTCATATCGTCATGCACCGCTTGCGGCGTGAAGTCGGCCAAGGTGACCGTGCCGTAACGGAGCATCGTTGCTATCACGTAAGGCATGGAGAACATGGCCTCGCGGGGATTCCTGGGCTCCGGGTATTTGAGGTTCACCAGGTTGACGCGCCCTACCCATGTTTCGACACGCTCAACGTCTTCCATGCCGAATCGGTTTTCGCTGGCGAGGGCTTGCAACGCGTCCAGGCAGCGGTGTGTGGACGCACAGTTGGGATACAGCTTGAACGCCAGGCCGTGGCTGTCGATCGCCAGCGGGCCGTCACCGACCGCAGCCACGGACTGCCAGTCGGCCGCAGAGCCCCCGGCGTAGAGCGCGCCAAACCCGTGCGGGCCTTCCAGGGCTTTCTCGCTGCCCGTGACGCCCGACGCTGCAAGCGATGCGGCCAGGACACCGCCTTGAGCCGCCAGTCCGGCATGTACGGGTTTCGTGTCGGTGCCGAACTGGACCTTGGGTCCAGCTGCCATGGAAACGGCCAGGCTCAGGGCATGCGTCATCCTGGCCGCGTCCAGCCCAAGCAGTCTGCCGCAAGCTACTGCGGCAGCGATCACGCCAATGGTTTGAGTGCCGTGCCAGCCTTTTTCGGCATGAGACCGGTCCATCGCCATCCCGACGCGGGCCATCACCTCGCTCCCGACGATCAGCGCGTCCAGCACGGCGTCCAGTGTGGCATCCATCTCGTGGGCTTGCGCCAGGATGGCTGGGATCACAGCGCAGCCAAAATGACCTCCGGCGACGAAAAACATCTCATCGAGCTCCCGCGCATGGGCGGCCGTGCCGTTGGCCAGCGCACTGAAGGCGGCACAAGTCCCGGTGTTGCTGCCCACCACCGGGACCGGTCCCGCGACACGCAATCCCGCCCGTACCGAGGCGCAAACCGGATCCCCCGCACCTGCCACCATGGCGGCGATGGTGTCCTCCAGGGAGTGCTCTGCGGTGCGCAAGGTGGATTCACCCCATTGATTGGGGACCGTGGCGGCCCAGTGCGCGAGAACATGGGTGGCGGGAACGGAGGAACTGGGCATGCTTGTCTTTGAGGTGTGTTTGGTATGGGCTGCGCCTGTCAGCGCATCCTTGTGTAAAGCGAATAGCCGAAACGCAACTGCAGGTCTACGCGAAAGGCCAGGCAACATCAGTCAAGCTTGACTCCGGCGGTACGGATCACGTCACCCCATTTTTTTGCCTCGCTGTCGATATGCGTCTTGAAAAACTCGGGCGTTCCGCCGAGTGCGACCTGCCCTGTTTGCGCGAATTCAGCCTTAGTCGCAGGTGCCTGCAACCAGTTGTTGATTTCACGGTTCAGGCGCAGGATCACCGGCCGGGGCGTGCCCGTCGGAGCCACGATGCCGCCCCAGGCGACTACCTCGAAGCCTGCAATGCCCGCCTCCTCCATGGTCGGCACGTCGGGCAGCAGCGCCGAGCGACGTTTGCTGGTCACTGCGAGCGGACGCACCTTGCCCGACTGGACGGCGCCCACCATGGACGGCAGGTTGTCGAACATGAAATCGATTTGCCCCCCGATCAGGTCGCTCTGCGCCTGCGGGGCGCCGCGGTAGGGAATGTGGCTGAAGCTGATGCCGGCTTTTTCCTTGAGGATTTCGCCGCTGAGGTGGCTGGTGGTGCCGTTGCCGCCGGACCCCATGGCCAGGCGGCCCGGGTGGCTCTTGGCATAGATGACCAACTCGCGCACCGAGGTGATGGGCAAACCCTGGCGGACCACCAGGACGTTGGGGACCTGCGAGAGCACGGCCACCGGTGCCAGGTCTTTGTCGGGGTTGTAGGGCATCTTGGCGATCAGGCCGCGGTTGATCGCCATGGTCACGATATTGCCGAAGCCCAGCGTGTAACCGTCGGGCTTAGCGGTAGCCACCGCCTGCATGGCGATGGTGCCTGCCGCGCCCGGGCGATTCTCGACGATCACCGATTGCTTGAGCTTTTCCTGCAGGTAGTAGGCCAGCTTGCGGCTGGTGAGGTCTGGCGTACCGCCGGCGGACGAGGGCACGATCAGTTTGATAGGCTGGGTGGCGGGCCAATCCGCCGCCAGGACGGTGCCAGCCAGCGTGGCCGCCGCCAGCAGCAGTACAACAAGGCGTGCTTGAAATTTCGACATCTATGACTCCAACTTCTGTTCTTGAGGGGCCCTTACCGGGCGCCCTGAATATCTGACATGCGCGATGGCCTGTCCAACGGAATAAGCGCATACCCCCCTGCATTTATTTCATGACCACACGGCCTTTTTCATTGCGGACGAATGGATGCCATGCCAATAATGGCCGTAACCGCCATGAAATATCCGACGCAGCGCCACTTGCCCTCCATCGTCAACCTCAACACCTTCGAGGTGATTGCCCGGCGCCTGAGCATCACTGCCGCCGCCGATGAACTGGGCCTGACGCAAAGCGCGGTGAGCCGCCAGCTGTCGGACCTGGAGGGCTTTGTCGGCGTTGCACTTTGCCGGCGCACAACCAGCGGGATGGAGCTGACGGTTGACGGTGCCAGCTACCTGCGGCGGGTGCGAACCCTGCTGGACGAGCTGGAGTCAGCGACCATCGCCGCATCCATGGGCTCCATGCCAGGCAAGATACTGCGGCTGTCTGTGCCCACTACCTTTGGCACGCTGTGGGCCATGCCACGGCTGTGCGCCTTCGCCACCGCGCACCGGCAGATCCAGCTGGACGTGGCCACGCACACCGGGCCCATCAGCATGCGCGACTCGGGGCTGGACGCGGCCATCGTCCACTGCGAAGGGCCGGAGCCTGGCTGCGTGGCCGACCTGCTGCACCCTCTGCACTCCTTTCCTCTTGCGGCGCCCACGCTGAGCCGGCTGAGGGCGCCGCTGACGGGCGCGCAAATGGCCGCGCTGCCCTTGCTGCACCAGAGCATGGCGCCCAACTCCTGGGCAGCCTACCTGCGGCAGCTGGGCGCGTCTGTAGAAGTCCCGATGCCGGGCGCCCACTACGGCCTGCTGTCGCTTGGGTTGATGGCAGCAGAGGCCGGCCTGGGCGTCGCATTGGCGCCGGACTATGCGAGCGCCTCGGCGCTGCAAGCCGGGCGCTTGATCAAACTGAATGACAAGCCCTTCATTTCGCCGCGCAGTTACTTTCTGGTGACGACGAACGAGCGCGCCAAGGCGCCCGTCATCCAATCGCTGCGCCAGTGGTTGACGGGCCAGTCGCCGCCTGGCCCCTGACGCTGCGGCGGTGGCCTGCTGAATGGGGCAGAGGCGGCGTGATCCAACACACGTGGGTGGGCAGTATCGGCGGAATACGTGACCAGCCCGTAGAGCCTGCTACTGCGCGACAGGTTTCAAGTCATGCCTCCCCAATGAATAGGAGAGAGCGTAGATGTCGTGTTTCATGGCCGCAAGGGCGCCTGCAGCCTGAAGGCGCTGCGGCGACAGCTCGTTGGTCAGGGCGAGTCGCAAGACCTCCGTCTCATAAGACGACAGCAAGACAATCCAGTCGGCGGTGGCATCTCCGCCGCGGATTTTTTGCTCCTGCGTCATGGCTACCTCCGGCGTTCTGGTTTGCAGCAGGTGCGCCCCGACGATGCCCCTGCTTTCCGCCTGGTGCGCCAGCAGCCTCTCCAGCCGGGCCAGCAATGGCGCTGCCTGTCCATCCGCAGGTGACAGGCGAATCGTCAGCACCGCCTGACCCAGTCCGGCGCCGAAACTGCTGAGCAGCTTGCACTGGCTGCGCACCATGTGCAGGTGGTGCGGCATCATCTTCGCCGACCACGGCGACGGGTTATTGAGGCTCTGCAGGTATCCCGGAGAAGTAAGGGTTTCATACGATGCCAGTTCGTACATCACAAAAAACCCCGTTCCTCCGTCAACGTGGGCCCAGCGTGAGCCGCGCAGAAAGCCATCAATGCCCATGCGTTCCGGAAAGTGTTCGCGAGAGTGCCACTCCTGGAACTCGTCCCGTTGCGCAGGCAGGATGTCCCACCACATGGCGACTGCTGCATTGCCTAAAAGTGCCATGTCTTCGAATCTCCGCAGAGCCTCAGTAGAACCAGCTTGCCGGCACCGTGACCAGCTTGGGGAACACCACCATCAAAAACATCACCGCAAACTCGGCGATCATGAACGGGATGACACCCTTGGTGACGTCGTCCATGCTGATCTTGCCGACGCCCGCCACCACGTTGAGCACCGTGCCCACCGGCGGCGTCACCAGCCCGATCGAGTTGTTGATGATGAACAGCACACCGAAGTAGACCGGATCGATGCCTGCGGCCTTGACCACGGGCATCAGCACCGGCGTGAGGATCAGGATGGTGGGTGTCATGTCCATCGCGGTGCCCACCAGCATCACCAGCACCATGATCGCCGCCATCAGCAGAATGGGGCTGCCCATGAAGGGCTTGAGCAAGTCCACCACCATGCCCGGCAGGTTGGCGACGGTGATCAGCCAGGCGCTGACCATGGCCGCGGCGATCAAGAACATCACGATGGCGCTGGTCTTGGCCGAGGCGACGAACACGCCGTAGAGCTGCGGGAGCTTGAGTTCGCGGTAGATCACGGTCGAGACAAACAGCGCGTAGACGGCCGCCACCACGGCTGCCTCGGTGGGCGTGAACACGCCCATGCGCAGGCCGACCAGGATGATGACCGGAAGGATCAACGCCCAGGTGGCGTTGCGAAAGGCCTTCATGACCTCGGCGCCGCTCTTGCGCGGCGGCGGCACGATGGCCTCGCGCCGCACCAGCCAGGCCCAGGTGATCCACAGCGCGCCGCCAATCAGCAGTCCCGGCACCACGGCCGCGAAGAAGAGCTTGGAGATCGACACATTGGCCGCCACGCCGAAGATCACCAGCCCGATGCTGGGCGGGATCACCGGGCCGATCACGCCCACGGAGGCGATCAGGCCACCGGCGCGCTTCTTGTCGTGCCCGGCCTTGACCATCATCGGCAGCAGCAAGGCGGTGAGCGCGGCCGCGTCGGCCACGGCCGAGCCCGACAGCGCCGACAGCAGGCAACCCGCCATGATGGTCACGTAGCCCAGGCCGCCCTTGACGTGGCCGACCAGCGCCAGCGCCAGGTCGACGATGCGGCGCGACAGGCCGCCGACGTTCATGATTTCGCCGGCCAGCATGAAGAAGGGCACGGCCAGCAGCGGGAAGCTGTCGGCGCCCCCGACCAGGTTCTGCGCCAGGATCTGCGCGTCGAACAATTGCAGGTGCCACATCAGGGCGACACCGCTGGCCAGCAACGCAAACGCGATGGGAATGCCCAGGGCCATCGCGGCCAGCAGCGAGCCGATGAAAATGAAGATCGTCATGGCCGTGCTCCCGCGGTGTTGTCCGGCTGCCGCGCATCGTCCAGCACCTGCTTGAGCTGCACGGCCTCTTCCGACTCCTGCACCATGACCAGTTCATCATCCGACAGCCGGCCGGTGACGGCCTTCCACAAATCCAGCAGCAGCAGGCCGCACGCCAGCACGCCGAACACGAGACCCGAGAGGTAAACGATGGACATGGACCAGCCGGTCGTCGGCGCCGTCACGTCCCAGTTGATCTTGACCTGTTCCCAGCTACCCAAGGCCAGCAGCACCACGATGAAGATCATCAGCGCGTGGCCGACGACGAGGCAGATTTTTTTGCCGATGACCGGCAGCCGCCCCACCACCATGTCCATGCCGAGGTGGCCGTGTTCACGCAGTGCGACCAGCGCACCAAGAAAAGTGCCCCAGATGAAGAGCCAGCGCGATACCTCTTCGGACACCGTGATGCCCGAGTTGAAGCCGTAGCGCAGCACGACGTTGCCGAACACCAGCACGACCATGACGGCCAGGCCGAGCGCGATCAGAAACTCGATGCCTTTGCAGGCCTTGTCGACGAAGGTGTCCATGTCAGTTCTGCGTGGCAAGGGCCTGTGCTTCGCGCGCGATGTCGGTCACGACCCGAAGGCCCTGCAGGTAGGAACGCGGACCGAATCCCTGGATCGTTCCTTTCACCGCCGGCGAGATGATCGAGTGATGGCGCCAGGGCTCGCGTGTCGCGAGGTTGGACATGTGCACCTCGACCACCGGGAAGGGCATGGCCTTGATCGCGTCGTGCAGCGGCACGCCATGCTGCGTGAGCCCGGCGGGGTTGACCAGCGCGCCCTGCGCGGCGTCGATGTGCTGGTGCAGGAAATCAATCAGCGCGCCTTCGTGGTTCGACTGGAGGGTTTCCAGCGTCACGCCCAGTTCCCCGGCCAGTGTTGCCAGCATGGCGTCGATCTGTGCGAGCGTGGTGGTGCCGTAGATGTGCGGTTCGCGGCGGCCGAACAGGTTCAGGTTGGGCCCGTGGAGGACAAGTATTTTCATGTCAGAACTTCACCATCAGAACTTTGAAACCCGTTCCAGCTCGGACTTGAAGAGGGTCACGACGGCCGGGTCATAGGCGGCGGAAAATTTCTCGTAGACAGGACGCACTTCGGCACGCATCTTGGCCAGCTCGGCGGGCGGCACGTCGTTGTAGAGCATGCCCTTGGCGGTGAGCTCGCCCAGGGCCTTGGCCGAGACTTCACGGCTGACCACGCGCTGCCAGTTTTGGGCTTCGATGGCGGCGTCCTGCAGGATCTTGTGCTCCGTCGCCGAGAGCTTGTCCCAGAAGCGCTTGCTGATCTGGATCGGGTTGGTGGCATAGACGTGGTTGGTACCGCTCACGTACTTCTGCACCTCATAGAACTTGCTCGAGGCGATCACCGCGAAGGGGTTTTCCTGGCCGTCCACAGCCTTGCTCTCGAGCGCGCCGTACAGCTCGGCAAAGGGCATGGGCACCGGGTTGGCTTTGAAGGTCTTGAAGGTTTCCAGGAACACCGGGTTCGGGATCACGCGCAGCTTCAGGCCTTCCAGGTCGGCGCCTTTCATGATGGGGCGCTTGCTGTTGGTGACGTTGCGAAAGCCCAGGTCGAAGAAGCCCAGCACGATCACGCCTTTTTCAGGCAGTTTGGCGGTCAGCATCTTGCCCAGCGGGCCGTCGACCAGCGCATCGGCCTGTTTTGCGTTGGCAAAGAGGAAGGGAAAGTCGAGCAGGCCGAATTCCTTGACGATGCCGTTCAGCGACGTCGTCGAGGCCACCAGCATTTCCTGCACGCCGCCCTGCAGCGCCGACTGCTGCTGCAGCTCGTTGCCGAGCTGCGAGGCCGCGAATTCCTGCACCTTGATCTTGCCGCCGCTCTTGGCGGCCACGATCTCGGCGAACTTGCGCACGCCCAGGCTGGTCGGGTGGTCGGGGTTGTTCAGGTGGCCGAACTTGATGGTGCGTTCCTGGATGTCCTGCGCCAGGGCGGCGGTCGAGAGGCCCAACAGGGCGGCTGCGGCCAGGGCGAGGGTGCGGCGGGTGAAACGGATGGAGGGCATCGACGTCATGGAAGGTTCCTTTTGTCTCGGATTTGAATAGGGGAAAGTGAACGAACGGGCTGCGCCGCTACGCGCGCCACCCTCAGGGCAGGCTGGATCATCAATCAATGTGGAAAGTCTTTCCATTATGGAAAACCACTATCATTTTGTGATTCGCCCGGCCCAGAGGCATGGCCAAATACGGCCCATGCCTCTGCCCAAAAACGTCATTTCCCCATGAGCACCCTTCTCGAACGAAGCTTTAAAACCCTGGAGCAGCTGGCCGCGCACCCCGAGGGGCAAACCGTCTCCATGATTGCCACCACGCTCGACATGCCGCTCAGCGCCACCCACCGCCTGCTGGCCGAGTTGTGCCGTTGCGGCTATGTGCGCCAGGTGCGTGAGCAGGGCGAATATGTTTTGACCATCAAGCTCGTGTCGCTGGGCCTGGGCTTTTTGAGCGCGTCCGGCGTGGTTGATGTGGCGCAGCCGCTGCTCGACAGCCTGGCCGAAGAATCGGGCGAGCTGGTGCGCCTGGCCGTGGTCGACGGCGACGACCTCACCTTTGTCGCCAAGGCGCAGGGCGCACGCCGCGGCCTGCGCTATGACCCCGACATGGGCCTGTCGGTGCGCCTGTCGTGCAGCGCCGCCGGCCACGCCTGGCTGTCGACCATGAGCGACGAGGAAGCCATGCGGCTCGTTACCAGGCAGGGCTTTGGTTTGCCCAAAGACTTCGGCCCCAAGGCCCCCACCACCGTCAAGGCGCTGCTGGCCTATGTGCAGGCGGCACGCAAGCGCGGCTTCAGCATGATCAACGAAGTATTTGCCCCGCAGATGACGGCCATGGCCGCGCCGGTGATGTCGCCCACGGGCGCGATCGGCGTGGTCACCATCGCCGGACCGCTGGTGCGCCTGACCGAGGCGCGCATGGAGGAGTTGTCGGAAGCTTTGCTGCACACGGCTGACGAGATTCGCGCGGCGAGTGGTGCGTCTGCCATGTTCAAGAAGCGGGCCTGAACAAGCGCCCGGGCTGGTCTGTTGGCCGAGAGAAGGGCCTATTGCAGGCTCAAAAAGCCAATTTCAGGCATCCATCGGGCCACACACCAATACATTAAAAATGTCTTACGCTGACCGCGCCCCTGAAGCGGCCATATGCTCGCCATGCGCAAAGCCGTGATTTCCACCCTTGCCGCAGTCCTCGCCGGCGCGGCCCTGTTGGTTTGGTGGGCCAAGCGCGAGCACAGGCCCGAGGAAGCCATCGCCGCGACCCATGCCTACATCGAAAGCGTGGACACCGACCCCGGCTGGAAAGCCCGGCTGCGCAGCTGCGTCAGCCCGACTTCGTTCACGCCCTTCCAGACCCATGGCAACCGCCTTCGCCGCCTGGCCGGTGGCCAGGACCCTGATCCGACGGAAGTCAGCGTGGATTTTTTTGACTGCTCGGTTCGCTTTTACCTGCGCAAGCAGGGCCCCGGCTCCTGGCGGGTCTACAAAGTGCAGAGCCATGCGGGCTAGAACCTGGCGCCCTTGAACCGGTCCGACCTGCCGGAGTGCAGGTATCCCCTCCAGCACACTGCACAATCCGAAGAAAATCACCAGAATCCTCGCTAGCTAAAAGGAAACCTCGATGGCTACCAACGCCTCGCTTGCCAAACTGTTCGCCCCGACCGGAACGCTGCGCGCCTCCATCAACCTGGGCAACCCCATCCTGGCCAATGCCGACCCGGCCACGGGCGCACCTTTCGGCGTGTCCATAGACCTGGCGCGCGCCTTCGCCGAAAGGCTGGGACTGCCCCTGGAGCTGGTGGTGATGGACACGGCAGGCAAGTCCGTGCAGGCGGTGAACGAGGAGCGCGCTGATTTCGGTTTCTTTGCAATCGACCCGGTGCGCGGCAAGGAGATTGCGTTCACCGCGCCCTATGTGCTGATCGAGGGTTGCTACCTGGTGCGCGAAGATTCTCCGCTGCGCGCGAATGAAGAGGTGGACAAAGCCGGCCGCCGTGTCGCGGTGGGCCTGGGCAGCGCCTATGACCTGTTTCTGACCCGGGAACTCAAGCACGCGGAAATCGTCAGGGCGCCAAGCTCACCGACCACGGTGGCCACTTTTGTGGAACAAAACCTCGACGTCGCAGCCGGCGTCAAGCAGCAACTGGAAGCCGATGCCCGCCAGATCGGCGGCCTGCGCCTGCTTCCCGGCCATTTCATGGTGATACGCCAAGCCATGGGCGTGCCCAAGACGCGCGGCGAAGCGGCCGCCGATGCGCTTCGTGCGTTTGTGGAAGACATGAAGGCCAGCGGTTTTGTGGCGGAGGCCCTGGCGCGCCATGGCATAGAAGGCGCCGCTGTTGCGCCTCCGGGTTAAAGCTTCAGAGTCAGCCGACGCCAGGCGCCTTCCAGCTGGTCCTGCATCAACGCCCCGCCGGCAAAGCTGAGCTTGCGTTGCTCGGCGGCGGGCAGCAGCAAAACCAGGCTACCCTGCACCGGCGGCTTTGCGCCTTCGCGGGACACCGCGATGTGCAGGCCTTGCGCGGTGGATTCGACGCGCAAACACCACTGCCCATAAGCCCCGCTGCGCCAGGCCTGGCTATGGCCATCGTCTTCAAAACAGCTGGCTTCGAAATTGCCCTCGCCTCGCTGCGGAAAGACCTGGAAGCCGCGCACATCCTGCGCGTTCGCGAAATGGACCTCGCCGAGGTTGAGCGGTATGGCGCAGCCTTCGCGCGCCAGCAAGGGCGGCGGGCCGTCCAGCGGCGCTTCCAGCGTCACCGATTGGCCGGCATCAAAGCGCCGCGCCGTGTGCACTTCGTACCAGCCCCCGGTGCCTGGCAGCCACACGGGGCGCCGCGTCTGGCCGGGCTCGACCACCGAGGCCACCAGCAAGTTGGCGCCCAACAGCATGTCGTCGTTTTCTTCCAGGCAGCGCGTGTCTTCAGGGAAGTCGTGGTAGGTCGGCCGGATGATGGGTTCGTAGGCGCTGTGATAACGCCACACGAGGTCGTAGAGGTAGGGCATGAGCCGGTAGCGCAGGCGTATCAGCTCGCGAATTTGCGGCGTTACCTCGGGGTACATCCAGGGTTCGTTGACGGTCTTGTCGTCGTTCCATGAATGGATGCTGAAGCGCGGCAAAAAGATGCCGTGCTGCACCCAGCGCAGCAACAGCTCGGGCCCGGGCGCGGGGCCGGAGAAGCCGCCGATGTCATGCCCGGTGTTGGACACGCCCGACATCGCGAGACCCAGGCCCATGCGGATGTTGTAGCGCAGGGTTTCCCAGGCCGTGTAGTTGTCGCCCGACCAGGTCTGCACATAACGCTGCATGCCGGCGGCGCCTGAGCGCGACACCAGGTAAGGCCGCTCGGCGGGCGCGAATTCGGTCTGCGCGGCGTGCGAGGCCTGCATCATCAGCAGGGTCTGCAGCGGGCGCACCTCGCGCGCGGGCCGCGGCGCGCCGAAGCCGTGGGCCAGCGCCTTGTCGCTCCAGATTTCATATTCGTTGTTGTCGTTCCAGGTGGCGGGGATGCCGTACTCAAGCAGCTGCTCAGTCACCTGCTTTTTCCACCAGTCTATGGTTTTGGGGTTGGTGAAGTCGAGGTAGGCGCCGGTGCCGTCCCAGAACTGGATGGCGGTGGGCTGGCCGTCCGGGTCCTGCACCAGCAGGCCGGCCTGCCGGGCTTCTTCGAAGCGCGGATGGTTGCCGAGCAGCGCGGGCTTGATGTTGGGCACCAGGCGCACGCCGCGATCCAGGTAGCTTTGCACAAAGGCCGCCGGGTCGGGGAATTTGTCGCGGTTCCAGTTAAAGACGTAGCGGCCCGGGCCTATCGAGGTGTAGCCCGACGACAGGTGAAAGGAGTCGCAAGGAATGTCGTGCTCTTCGCAGCGTTCGAGGAACTCGCCCATGCGCTCCTGCGCATTCGGCGCGTCGGTGTAGCTCATGGTCGATCCCGAATAGCCCAGTGCGTAGCGCGGCGGGAAGACCGGCCGGCCGGTGAGCCAGGTGTAGCGGCGCGTGATGGCGGCCGGGCCGTCGCCGGCGATGTAATACAGGTCGAGGTCGCCATGGTCGGCCACGAAGTAGCGGTAGTGGCCGTGGTAGTTGTCCATCTCGCGGCCCATGTCGAAGCTGCAGTCGGACAAGGTGTCGTAAAACAGGCCGTAGCTCAAACCGGCGTCATGCTCGCCACCCTTGCGCGTGATGTAAAACGGGATGTGTTTGTACAGCGGGTCGGTGCTGCGCGCGCTGTAGCCCATGGGGTCGAGGTTGCACATGCGGTAGCGCTGGCCGGCGCGGTTGGCGTCGCCGGCGCGCTCGCCGAGGCCGAAGTAGGCCTCGCCGCGCTCGCGCTGCAGGTAGTGGTAGACCTTTTCGTCCCACCAGCCGAAGTTGTAGCTCTGCGTGGAGCGGTCGGCAGCGGTGGCCTGCCAGCAGCCCTGGTGCAGGCTTTCCCAGCGGCAAAAGAAGCCCTCAAGCGAGACGGTCAGGCGCACGGCGGCGGTGGTGATGCGCAGTTGCGTGCCGTCCTGCTCAAGCTCAAACTTGGGCAGCGAAAAGCCGCTCACGTCAAAACGGTCGCGGCCTTCGACGGGGAGGTTTTCCAGGCCGGGCGCCACCGTCCAGCTGCGCGGCATTTGCAGTTGGCCTTGCGGCAGCAGCAGCACGCGGACGATGTCTTCTTCAAGCACCCAGATGTGGGCCACGGCGGCGCCGTCGCTGCCCAGTACAAGGTGGTTGCCGCTCTGGGATTGAAGGGTGAATACGGGAGGGTGGTCCAGGCGCATGGTCGAAAAATTCGGGAGAGATCGGGAGTCGGATTGGGCAGGCGCGGCGCTCACAGGCGCAGGCCGTTCTGGTCGAAGTAGTGCAGCTGCTCCGCAGGCGCACTCACCCGCACGGTGTCGCCGCGCTTGATGGCCGTCTGGCCGCTCAAGATCAACTCGAAAGGTGCGCCGTCCACCACCTTGCCGTGCAGGATGCTGGTGCTGCCGAGCTGCTCAACCTGGGACACCACCAGTTGCAGCGGGCCGTCGTTTGACAGCTGCGCGTGTTCGGGCCTGATGCCCACGGTCTGGGCGCCGGCCTTGGCGCCCGGAATTTCAGCGGCCGGCACAAAGTTCATGCGCGGGCTACCGATAAAGCCGGCCACAAACTGGTTGCAGGGCCGGTTGTACAACTCCAGCGGCGAGCCGACCTGCTCAATGCGGCCGGCGCGCAGCACGACGATCTTGTCGGCCATGGTCATGGCCTCGACCTGGTCGTGGGTGACGTAAATCATGGTCGCACCCAGGCGGGCATGCAGGTCGCGGATCTCGGCACGCATGGAGACGCGCAGTTCGGCATCGAGGTTGGACAGCGGCTCGTCGAACAGAAACAGCTTGGGTTCGCGCACGATGGAGCGGCCTATGGCCACGCGCTGGCGCTGCCCGCCCGAAAGCTGGGTGGGCTTGCGCTGCAGCAGCGGTGCGAGTTGCAGCATGGTGGCCGCGGCGTTGACCTTGCTTTCGATCACGGATTTCGCCACGCCCAGGTTTTCCAGGCCGAAGGCCATGTTGTCGTAAACGCTCATGTGCGGGTACAGCGCATAAGACTGGAACACCATGGAGCAGCCGCGGTGCGCAGCGCTGACTTCGTTGACGCGTTGGCCGTCGATGCGGATGTCGCCGCTGCTCGCGGGCTCCAGCCCCGAGATGATGCGCAGCAGCGTGGATTTGCCGCAGCCCGAGGGGCCGACGAAGACCACGAATTCACCGTCTGAAACGGTCAGGTCCACGCCGTGGATGATGGTGGCTTTGTCGAAGGTTTTGACGACGTTGGCGAGTTCAAGAGTGGCCACGGGGAGTCCTCGGTTTATTTGACGCCGGCACTGGCAATGCCGGTCGCGATGTATTTCTGCAGGAAGGCAAAGACCAGGGTGATCGGGATCAGGGTGATCACGGTCATTGCCAGCAGGTAATGCCACTGCGTGTTGAGCTCGCCCTGGAAGGCGTTGAGCGCGAGCTGCAGGGTGAAGTGCTCCGACTTGGACAGCACGATCAGCGGCCACAGGAAATCGTTCCAGCGCCACATGAAGGAGAAAATCGCCAGCACCGCCATGGCCGGCGCGGCCAGCGGCAGGATGATCTTCCAGTAGATGCGCCACTCGCTGGCGTTGTCCATGCGCGCGGCCTCCAGCAGCTCGTCCGGAATGGTCAGCATGTACTGGCGCAGCAGGAACACGCCGGTGGGCGTGGCTACCGCGGGCAGGATCACACCCCAGAGGTTGTTCAGCAGATTGAGCTCGGAGATCACCAGGAAGGCCGGCACCAGGATGATGGTGGGCGGAATCATCAGCGTGGCGATGATCAGCACAAACACCGTCTTCTGCCCGGTGAACTGGTATTTGGAGAGCGCAAAGGCCGCCATCGAATTGAACAGCAGCGTGAGCAGGGTGGCCACCACGGTGATGAACACGCTGTTCCACAAATAGGTGCCGAAGGCGAACTTGCCGAAGATTTCGGTGTAGTTGCTGCCGGCGAATTTGAGTTCGTTGACCGGCTTGCGGTCGTTGATGTTGACGCGCAACTCGGTCTGCGGCGCTGCGGGGTCGACCATGGTGGCGACCAGGCCTATGCGCCGCACCTGGGCCAGCTCGCGGGTCTTGCCCTGCTCATCCTTGGCCTGATACAACGGCAGCGGTTTGTCGTAGCCGGCCACCACCACTTCTTTCTGGGTGTAGGGCAAAAAGGTGGGCGGGAACTGGCTCAGCGCGCTTTCGGTTTTGAACGACGATGCCACGAGCCACAGCACCGGGCCGAACATCACGATCAGGCCGGCCAGCAAGTAGGCGTAGGAGACCCAGTCGGTCCAATGCAGGTGGGTGCCACCGTATTTATGGCCCTTGGTGCGGGTAAAGAAATTTGCCATGACCCTTGTCCTGTTCTCTGCTTATTTCTTTGTCTTGCCGGCTTCGCTGGCCTTGGACAGCCGCAACTGCGCAAGCGTCAGGGCCATCAGTCCGGCCGCCAGGATCAGCGAGGCCGCTGCCGCCAGGCCGTAGAGGTGGATCTGCTCGGCAAAGCCGGTCTGGTAGATGTACTGCACGATGAAGGTGGTGGCCGAGCCTGGGCCGCCGCCGGTAAGCACAAACACCTCGTCAAAGCTTTGCACCGCGCGGATCATCACCAGCACCAGCACCACGATCAGGTTGGGCATGAGCAGCGGCAGCGTGATGCGCCTGAGCACGCGCCACGGCGGCGCGGCGTCCATCTCGGCGGCTTCGTAGACATCTTTGGGGATCGCCTGCAGGCCGGCCAGCAGGATCAGCGTGTAAAAACCCATGTGGGCCCAGATCGACACCACCACCACCCAGAAGAAGGCCCAGTGCCTGTCCAGCAACCAGTCCATGGGCGAGCCGCCCATGGCCACCAGCGCGGCATTGAACACGCCCTGGCTTTGCAGCAGCCATTTCCAGATCAGCGCCACCACCACTGGCGACAGCAACACCGGGTAAAAGAACACGCCGCGCCAGAAACCGCGGCCTATGATTTTTCGGTTCAGCACCAGGGCCGTGACCAGCGAGAAAAACACCATCAAGGCCACCTGGATCAGGCTGAACTTGACCGTGTTGGCAATGGATCGCCAGAAGATGTCGGTACGGCAGGTTTGCAGGTCCGCATAGTCGCGGCATTCCAGCAGGATGGCGAAGTTCTCCAGCCCGGTGAAAGGCCGCTGCGTGGGCAGTAAATTCACCCCGCCGGTCACCGCGTACACCAGGTTCACCGCAATGGGCAAAAAGGTGAAGATGCTGATGATCACCAGGTTGGGCCCGACAAAAAGCCAGCCTATGCGCGAAGCGCCCAGCCATTTCTGGCCCAGCCGGAAAACCGGCTCGAACAGGTTGAACAAAAAGCCCAGAAAGGCCGAAAAGACTGACATACCGACTCCGATCTACTGTCCCATCCGCAGCACACTGCACCGCTGCCTTATGCCAGGGATACCGCGGAACTGGCTTCGCCAGGCCGCAGGTATCGCCCCCTGCAAAGGGGGGAGGCGCGCACGCAGTGCGCGCCACGGGGGTGTGCTACTTCTCGGCTTGCTTGACCGCCTCAGCCATGTCGGTGCCGATCTTGGTCACGGCCTCATCCACGCTGATCTCCCCCACGATGGCCTGGGTGACGCGGGTCACGGTCGGCAGCATCAGGGCGCGGTTGTACTTGTAGCCTTGCAGCGCATAGGCCGGGGCCGCGATGGTGCCGGTGCCGTTGGTAAAGACGGTCAGCGCCGCCTTGGCGGCCGGGCCCGCACTGGTGTACGCCAGGCCCCGCTTGGCCACCCCGGCGTGGGCGGGAATGGTGTTGGTGCGCGATGCGAATTCGGCGACATTGGCCTCCTGCGCCATGAAGTCCAGGAAGCGGCCCACCTCTTTCGGGGACTTCGTGGTCTTGAGCGCCACCCAGGCCGCGCCGCCGGGCATGCCCGAGCAGGCTGCGGGGCCGCAAGGGTTGGGCACGGCGACCCAGTCGAAGGCATTGCCGATTTCCTTTTGCATGCGGTTGATCTGCCAGGAGCCCGACAGGATCATCACTACACGGCCGTTCTTGAATTCGCCCACGGCATCGGCATAGCTGGAGCCGCCCGAGCCGCCCCAGACATCCTTGAGCATGGTGCCGTCCTTGTGCCAGCCGACGAACTTGCCCACGGCGGTCTTATAGCCCGCGTCAACCGTGAGGTTGCCCTTGGCGTCGAAGATCTTCGCGCCGTAGCTCACGGCGGGGCCTGCGAAGCGGTGGCCCGAGCGGTCCCAGGCCATGGCGGCCGGGGTCTGCGTGGCCTTGGCCACCTTGCGCGCCGCATCGACCCACTCTTCCCAGGTGGCCTTGGGGCCGGGCATGGGCACCTTGGCCTGCTCGAACAAGGTCTTGTTGACGAAGGGGCCGGTCATGGTCATTTGCGACAGGAAACCGTAAATGCCCTTGTCGCCCGCCTTGTTGCGCATCCAGGGCAGGGTGCTACCGAAGTTGTCTTCCCAGTACTTGCGGTCCTTCACATAGGCGCTGATGTCGATGTAGTTCTTCGACAGGCCGCCGATCTCGGCGACACGCGCGATGTCGGGGCCCTGGCCGGCCGCGAGCTGCACGGGCAACTGCTCGACCACGGTCTTGTAGGGCACCACGTCGAGGATCACCTTGGCGCCGGCGTTCTGGGCTTCATAACGCTTGATGAGGTCGGCCGTGACATCACATTCATTACCGTCCTGGTAGCACATGACGCGGATGTCGGCGAAAGCGCTGGTGGCCAGCGTGGCGACGGCGGCGCCCAGGAGGCCGGCGCGCATGGCATGGCTGGAGAGGGAGCGAAGTTGGAAGTTCATGCTTGTCTCTTTCTGGAAAAAAGGAAAGTGGGGCCGATCGGTCGTCGGCTTCAGGAATGCGCGTCGGCCACCGGCGACGTGAAAACCATGTCGTCCTGTGCCGTGGGTTTGCGATTATTGGGAACTTTGAAGTATTATGGCAAACGTTTGCCAAGGCTTGGCAATCGTTTGCCACACTTGTCATTCGCGGTTTTCTCGGTTATATGTTGTTGATGGCACGCACCGATCGCGCCGCCGGTCGGCCACCCGCCGTCGCCCTTGTTTTCCCACAATACGACCCATCGATGCTTCGCTTTCCACTCGCCGGACTCCCGCCTCGCCATCCGCCTGTCCGGCCTTCGCGCCAACCTAACATTCGCTGCGGCGTCCAGACCCGGCAGGCCTGCCGCCCGCAGCGATGACCGACGACACCCCGCGCAGGCGCAAGGGCGTCGGCCCGGTTTCGCTGAGCGAAGTCGCCGTACAGGCCGGCGTCTCCATCTCCACCGTCTCGCGCATCGTGAACGGCGAGACCCGGCGGGCTTCGCCGGAAACGCTGGCGCGCGTGCGCGAGGCGATCAAGACCGTGGGCTACCACCCGAACCAGCTGGGGCGCGCGCTACGCAGCCGTGAGAGCCGCCTGGTCGCGATGCTGGCCGCCAACCTCGACAACCCGGTGATGGCCACGCTGGCCGCCTCCACCGAGGCCGCGCTGCGCCAGGCAGGCTACACGATGATCCTGTGCGACACGCACGACCGGCCGGAGCTGCAGGACGACTATCTCAATGCCATGCGTTCGCAGGTCGTGCAGGGCTACGTGATGGTCGCGGCCCAACCCAGTGACGGCCTGCGCGACTTCGTGGAGCGCGGTGCGCCCATGGTCTTCGTCAGCCGGCGCAGCCCGTTCGGCACCTGCGCCTTCGTGGGGCCGGACAATCTGGCGGCCGGCGCCGCCGCCGCAGACTACCTGCTCGACCGCGGCATCGATGCCCCGGCCGTGGTATTTCCGTCACGCGGATCGTCCACGACCCGGGAACGCGTGCAGGGCTTCTGCGAGCGGGCCGTCGCCAGGGGCTTGTCAGCCGACCGGATCCGCCGGGTGGAGGCCCCGGGCATCTCGCACCTGGAAATCGGCTACGCCGCCGCGGCCCAGTTCGCGGCGCCCGGTGCCTGGCCGCGCGGCGCGATGTGCATCAGCGACCAGGTCGCCTACGGGCTGCACCGCGTGGCCCGCGAGAGCGGGATCCGGGTGCCCGGCGACTGCGAGCTGGTCGGCATCGACGGCAACCCGATCAATGCCTGGCTCGCCCCGTGGCTCACCTCGGTCGAAATTCCGCACCAGGATTTCGGACCGGTCATCGTGGACCTGATGCTGAGCCTGTGGGGCGGCGCAGCGCCACGCGAACGCCTCATGCCGCACCGCATGGCGGCTGCGCTGGAGACCTGAAACTGGCCCATCACCCTGAAAGGAGCACCCACATGAGCACACGGCACCTCACTTACCGCGGCACGGTCTACCCCTGGCATTGCGACCATGTGGGCCACATGAATGTGATGTGGTACGTCGGAAAATTCGACGAAGCGACCTGGAACCTGTTTCACCAGATAGGCATCACCCCCGGCTACCTGCGCGAGCAGGGGCGCGGCATGGCGGCGGTGGACCAGCACATCGAATACAAACGGGAACTCAAGGCCGGGGATGTGGTGACGGTGTACTCGGAGATTCTTGAGCTGCACGACAAGAAAATCCGCTTTCGCCACGAAATGCGCAGCGCGGACGGCGGCGAGGGGGACGGCGAACTTGCCGCGGTGACGACCCTGCTGGGCGTTCACATGGACACACAACTGCGCAAGTCCTGCGCGTTCCCGCCAGCGCTGGGCCAGCAGATGAAGGCCTTTATGCAGGTCCAGGGCGGGTAGCGCCATACCTGAAACGTTTGAGGCACCGACGGGCACTCTTGCACCGGATGCGTCAAGCAGCGGGTTTAGGTCTTTTCCAGATCACGCCGTCCACCAGGTAGTGATGGAAATTCACGGTGAAATGCAGGATGAACACGGTGGGCAGTCCCAGCCAGACCAATTGCTGGCCGGCCACCGACAGCGCTTGGTACATCACTGCCCCCAACACCATGCATACGGCGAGATATTTGCCCGCGTTTTTCAAGGGCTTCACCAGGCGCTGAAGGTACTGAGTATCGACAGGCCCCAGCGCGTCACGCCGAACATTTTGCAGCCATACAAACAGCAGGTATTGCAGGTTGTGCCAGATATTGACCACCAGCCACCCCGACGTGATGTCTTTGACCCACAGGTAGGCCACGCTGATGACAAGCAGGTGCGATGCCACAAACAGGCTGTGTCCCACGTTAAGCCGCCCCGCCAGAGCAAGGCGTATCTGCCGATATGCCCACCATGCGCCGGCAAGGATGGCGACTATGCCTGTTGCGTCGGCCAACGCAGCGTTAACAGGCGGAAGATAGATGGGATATCCATAGAAAAAGTCGGGGGCCGCTGCACACCGATGCATCAAACCCCACAGGGGAAAGAGGTAGATCAGGCTTTCCGACAAACGATCAGGGCCCGCCGCTTGCGGGTCGGCCCTTCTGTACGCCCTTGAAATACCGAAGGACTGCCGGGTGACATGGTAGGTCTGGGCAATGAAATACAAGGTGAACAAGCCACCCAGCTCATAGGCCAGCGCGACCATAGTGACAAGAACCAGCACGATGGGCGGCAAACAGAAAATCAGGAACCAGTGCCTTTTAACGTGGGCTTTGTCAAACCCGATGCGGGTGTAGGTGGCAATGACGTGGGGGCTGGCGAACAGCCAGACGTCGACCAGCACTACCGCCAAAAACATCGCCGGCGAGATCATCGCCAAAGCGCCCAGAATCAGCGCAATGCCGACCGTGCCAAAGAGGAACAGCCTGTCAAACCACGGTCCGTAGAGGAGTGGGCCGTGATTGGCGGTATCGACCGGCCAGTGCAGGTTCATGTCACAACCATAGGGACCGGAGGCGGCCGCGGAGAGCCAGGTGGAACGTATTTTGGCGGCCGGGTGAATTGGGTTCTTGGCCGAAGATTGCGTTCCGTCGACGCCTTGATCTGCTCGTATGCGCTGTTGAGGCCGGCCTCAAACCGCGAAGCCAGCGTCAGCCTGCCGGGCATGGCAGACAAACCAGCGGGCGGCAATGTCTGGTAGGGGTCATACCACGGGCTGGCCTCACAAGGGTAGCAAAGCCCATCGGCATCAAACTGGCTCCGGAATTGAATGGAATAGACCACCCCACCGGGTTTATCGCTGTCGATGGGAAATGAAAAATCCACAACAGAATCAGAGGCATCGGCGGCAGGATTGCTGTCGCGCAACAGGATGAAACCGGAATCAGTGAGGGCGCGGACCCACTCCCGCTTCAGATCCGGCAGTTTGACCTTGACGTAGGAGTTGTCGTAAGTCCAGCGATTACGCTCTCCACCCCATGCGTTTTTGTAATCAAACCCGCGCTGGGGATCCAGGTAGTTCAGGGATTTGTTTTTGATGGACGAATACGCTTGGTCAATGTCCGGGTAAAGCCTGCTGCTCAGGTCGTACTGGACCATCCATGGAAATTTCCCGATGTCCGTTTCGTCCTGTATTTTTCCCCATCGCAAAAAACAGTTCATGCACCGGCCATTGACAACGGTGCCATCTACCTTGAATCCAAAAATCACAACACCGTATTTGCCATTCTTGTCCACGGGATAAGAAAACCGGAAGACCGTGGCGCTGTCTGCGTCTTTTTTGGCGGCAAGCAGGGTGAAGCCGGATTCCACAAACGAATCAGTCAGGATTTGATTCAAATCCTGCACTTTGATGTTTTTGTAGATCGCCATCGGGAATGCGTTCGGCGTTCCTATCTGCCTTGTTGCAATCGGGTTTGCAAGCTGCTGGGCGCTTGAAATGGAAAAACACCCCAACCCCAGGGCCAGGAACACTGCAATTCTGGGCAACATTTTTTTAATCCCCTCCGATGATTTCAAAGGCGATTAGAAATCAAGGCCGATTCCCGTCAAGAGGCGTTTCTACTGCAAGTCCAGATCTTTTCTCTGAATTGACCGGTATTTGAGCCAAACTCATCGAGCGTCACCTCTGGACCATAAAAAAAGCGCCCTGAAGGGGCGCTTTTTTGGACGCAGCCTCTGGGGCCGCATCGGCAAACGGCTCAACCCTGGTGAGGACGCTTGCCGGGGTTCTTTTTGCTGCGGGTGTGCGAACCGCGCTCGAGGCTGATCTTCTGGCCGCGGCCGGTGGTGATGGTGTAGCCCTTGGGAGGGACTGGCTTTGGGGCGCAGATGTCGGCTTCGACTCTGATTTTCTTGGGCATGGAGAACTCCGGTTAAAAATGGCGTAGCCCGCGATTTTAAGCCACTCCGGGCTCCGGGCCGCTCCAGGGGGCGATCAGGCGTACAAGGCGGCTGGCGCCTGCTCCCGGGCGCACTGCTGCCGGGTCGCCGTGAGCGCGCGGGCCACGGGTTCCCAGGTGCTGGCATAAGCGGGCAGTGCATCGGGCGCGAAGGCGGTGTGCGGCCAGTCTGAGCCCCAAACCATGCGTTGCCCGAACAACTCCGTCACCTTGTGAATAGTGGCATCGAGCGCCTGGTACGGCGCCGGCGCCCCCAGGCGGTACCACCCCGAAAGCTTGACCCAGGCGCCCTGGCCCGCGAGCTGCTCCAGAGCCCGCCAGGCCGGGTGGCCGGGCGCCAGGCCGGCGTGCAGGCCGGCAAGGTGATCGAGCACCGCCGGCACGGGCGTGGCGGCATGCAGGGCCGCGATCACCGGCAGGTCTTCAGGCGAGGCATACCACTGCACATGCCAGCCCAGCGCGCGCAGACGCGGCGCCAGGGCCTGGAAGCTGTCCAGCGCACCGGGCCCTTCCGCCGCCCTCAGGCTGTCGCCGACGGGTGACACCAGGTTAAAACGCACGCCGCGCACACCCAGCGCATGCATGCCGGTCAATGCCGCGTCATCCACCGAAGGCGGCAGCACCACCACGCCGCGGTGCCGCCCCTGGCCGGCGCGCAGCGCATCGAGCAGCACGCTGTTGTCGGTGCCGTAGACGCTGGGCTGCACCAGCACCAGGTGGCCGAAGCCGTGGGCCTGGGCCAGTTGTTCAATGTCGGCCAGCGGCCGGTGCGCGGGCCGGTAGTGGCCGCCGGCCACGGGCGCCTGCGCATCGAACACATGGACGTGGCTGTCCCAGCCGGGTGCCACCGGTGCTGTCACTGGATGCTGCATGCCTTAACCTGCGGTGATCTTGCGGTCCTTGATGATGCGGCCCCACTTGAGCTGCTGGGCCTTGAGGAAGGCCTGGGTCAGTGCCTCGGGGCCTTCGGGGAAGACCTCGCCGCTCAGGCTGCGGATGCGGCCCAGCACTTCGGGGTCGGCCATGGTCTTGCGGATGGCGGCGACCAGCGCGGCCCTGGATTTGGCGTCTATGCCGGCGGGCGCCAGCACCGGGTTCCATTCGAGCACCTCGTAAGCCGGCACGCCGGCTTCTTCCATGGTCGGCATGTCGGGCAGTGAACGTGTGCGGCGGCGGCTGGTGACCGCCAGCGGGCGCAACCGGCCCGACTGGATCTGCCCCAGCGAAGAAGCCACATTGGCAAAGAACAGCGGCACCTGGCCGGCCATCACGTCGTTCATGGCCGGGCCGCCGCCACGGTAAGGCACATGCACCAGCTTCACGCCTGCCAGGTCTTCAAACAGCGCGCCCGCCAGGTGCTGGGCCGAGCCGTTGCCGGAGGAGGCATAGGCGATCTGCCCGGGTTTGGCCTTGGCCAGGCGAATCAGGTCCTTGACGCTTTTGGCTTCAAAACCGGGCGTGCACACCAACACGTTGGGGAACTGCGCCAGTACGGCCAGTGGCGCGAAAGCCGTGTCGGTGTCGTAGGGCAGCTTGGGATAGAGCGCGGGATTGACGGCGAAGGACGAGGCATCGACCAGCAGCTGCGTGCCGTCGGGCGTGGCGCGCGCCACCTGCGTCGCGGCGATCTGGCCGCCTGCCCCGGGCTTGTTGTCCACCAGTACGGGCTGGCCCAGGAATTCGGCCATGCGCGGCGCGATCAGGCGCGCCATCAGGTCGGCGCCACCGCCCGCGGCATAGGACACCACCAGCGTGATCGGCTTGCCACCGGCAATCTGGCCCGCGGCGTTTGCGGCGAAGGCCCAGGGTGCGGCGACGGCGGCGCCTGTGGCTTGCAGCATCAGGCGGCGTGAGAAGTTGTCAGGGGTGTGTGACATGGGTGCTCCGGTTTCGTGAGTTCAGTTTGTTCAGTGGGGTTTGGCAAAGTGTTCGAGTGGCGACGCGTTCCCTTCACGGTCAAGTGATCGTGACGGTGTAGTGAAAGGCATGGGCATCACCTCGGGTGTGGCGCACTTCCACGCAATGGCCGGCCAGGTCATAGGCGCAGCGAGTGACCCATGCGCAGGGGTGGCCGGCCGAAAGGGCCAGGTGCCTGGCCTGCGCAGCCGTCAGCGCGCCGAAGGCGATTTCATCGACCGCGCGGGCCACATGCACACCGCAGCGCTCGGCAAACATGGGGTAAAGCAGGTCGCCCCAGCTGCCGGCATCGCCCTCGGCGAGCCCTGCGAACAAGGCCAGGGGCAGCCAGATCTCCTCATAAACACAGGGCTGGCCCGACAGCGAGCGCACGCGTTGCAGGCGCAGCGCCGTGTCGCCGCGCGCCAGGCTCAGGCGGCGCGCCACCTCGGCGGGCGCGCCCAGCACCTGGCGCGAGACGATGCGCGAAGCGGGCACCTCGCCTGTGCCTTCGCCAAAACGGAAGAAACGCATCATGGTGCCGCCCGTCATGCCGGCGCGCACAAAAGTGCCGCGGCCATGGATGCGTTCAATCAGCCCCTGCTCGGCCATCAGTTCCAGCGCGCGCCGCAGCGTGCCTAGCGCCACGCCGTGCTCGGCGGCCAGGGTCTGCTCGGCCGGCAAGGCGTTGCCCGGAGGCCATTCGCCCGCCACCACGCGGGCGCGCAAGGCCGCGGCCAGCGCGGCGTAACGGCTTTGGCCCGGTTCTGCGGGCACCACGGTGAGGGAGGGCTTGCTCATGATTGATCTAGTCCTATAGATGACTAGATCATGTCACGGGCGAAGCGAGTCGCCTCCTAGGGTTTTCACGTAGCGCCAGGGAGCGAGAGGCGAAAAAAAAGCGGCGCCCTTTCGGACGCCGCTTTGCGCGGGGGCTTGGCCGCTCTTATTCGATGGTCGCACCCGAAGCCTGCACGATGCCCTTCCACTTTGCATAGTCGGTCTTGAGCAGGCTGGAGAACTGCTCGGGCGTCATGTTCTGCACTTCGGCGCCCTGGGCATGGATGGCGGCCTTCATGTCGGCCGTGGCCAGCAGCTTGTTGACCTCGGCATTGACGGTGGCCACGATGTCCTTGGGCGTACCGGCCGGCATAAAGAGGCCGTACCAGGTGCTGACGTCAAAGTCCTTGTAGCCGAGTTCGGCCACGGTGGGCACCTCAGGCAGCGAGGTGCTGCGGCGCGCCGAGGTGACGGCCAGCGGACGCAGCTTGCCCGACTTGATCTGGGAAATGGCCGAGGGCAGCGAAGACACCATGAGGTCCACATTGCCGGCCAGCACGTCCATCATGGCCGGGTTGGAGCCTTTGTAAGGCACGTGGCGCAGCTTGATGTTGGCGGCGCTGTTGAAGATTTCACCGGCCAGGTGGATGGTCGTTCCATTGCCGGGCGAGCCGTAGGTGACGCTGTCGGGCGCGGCCTTGGCGGCGGCCACCACGTCGGCCAGGGTCTTGAAGCGCGACTGCACGCCGGTGACGATCACGACCGGCGTGTAGGCCACGTGGGCCACGGCCACCAGGTCTTTGGTCGGGTCGTAGCTCAGGTTTTTGTACAGCCACGGCGCGACGACCAGGTTGTCTTTCTGACCCATGACCATGTCGTAGCCGGTGGGCGCGGCGCGCACGGCTTCGGCGATGCCAATGGTCCCGCCCGCACCGCCGCGGTTGTCGGGAATCACCGTCCACTTGCTGGTTTCCGTCAGCTTGGTAGCCACCAGGCGCGACAGGATGTCGGTGCCGCCGCCGGGCGGGAAGGGAACGATCAGGCGGATGGGCTTGGCCGGGAAAGGCTGGGCCTGCGCGGCGCAGAGCACCAACGCGAGGGCGACGAAGGACAGAATTTTGCGAAACATGGGGGAAAGTCTCCAGATGGGGCTTGCAAGCATAAGGCCCATGATGGGTACCCCGCGTGCGGCCGGTTTTTGACCCTCGATTTTATTCGCCGACCTGTCTATACAAGGCCTGAATGGGCCGTGATCCGCGGGGGCCGGCCTCGCGGCCGGCGATGGGCCCGTGGCAATTCGCCGTTTCCAGTGCAACAGCGGCCTATGTCACACGACCTTGCGGGATCAGGTATGAGCGGATCATCATCGCGAGTTCACGCTTGAGGCCCGGCGACGCCAAAGTTCCTCTCCGGGTAGCACCATGAATCACGCCTTCGACCGCGGAAGAAAGCACCTGGACCATGGCCTCGACGGCCAGGCCTTTCCGACGGCCGGCCTTCGCAACAATCGCTCGGTAACGCTCCAGGTACTCGGATTCGAACGCGCGATGCGCGGAGCTCCCGGCGCCGCCCGGCACCTCGTCCAGCAGCACCCGGTGGAGGGCGGGATGAAGACTATGGACCGCAACCATGCCATCCACAAGATCATCAATCAGCTGGTCCAGCGACGCGCCCTGCCCGGCCTTTCGCAGCACCCCCAGCACGTCGTCCAGGTGATGGCGCCGGATGGCATCTACCAACACCAGCTTGTCGGGGAAATATTGGTAAATGGAGCCAATGCTGACGCCGGCGACCTCGGCAACCTCGTTCGTCGTGAAGCCAGCCCAGCCCCGGTCGGCCAGAACGCGAGCCCCGGCTCGAACGATGACCTCCACCGTAGCCCGGGAACGCGCCTGGCGCGGCTCTTTGCGCATCGATGACCGTGCCGCTGAAATGCGAGTAGACACGTGACCCCATTCCCAAGAATATATGTACATGGTACTCACATTCCTCGAACAACAAAGGACACCTTCAACATGAGCGCTATCGCATTGCTGCGGACCCTTTTTAGCTACCGCGCCTGGGCCAATGCCGAGTTCCTGGACAAGATGAAGGGCTTCGATGCCAACCTGCATGCCGAAGACCGGCAGGCCGCCCTGCGGCTGCTCAACCACAACTACATCGTTGACCAGATATTTGCGGCGCATCTCGTCGGTGCTCCGCACAGCTTTGCCGCAGACAACACGCCGGACACACCCACACTGGAAGACCTGCGCCAGGCACTGACGGCTTCCGACCGCTGGTACCTGAACTACCTGGAAACCGCCACGCCTGAACTGTTGTCCGAATCCGTGCCCTTTGTGTTCACCGACGGGGACCGAGGGTGCATGTCACGCGAGGAAATTCTGGCCCACCTTGTCATCCATAGTGGCTACCATCGCGGCGAGATCGGACGCATCATGTCGCGGCTCGCAATCAGCATCCCATGGGACACCTTCGCGGTGTACCTGCACCAGACCGACCCGTCGCGCCGGTTGAACGCGTAAGCCCAGCCGATCGAGCGGCGCAACGCACCGGACTAGATCATCTCAAGGGGAACCGGGCCCACAGGTGGCTGAAAAAGCGCGTCCAACTCGGCCAGTTGTTCGTCGCTGAGCAGAATCTGTGCCGCCGCGACGTTCTCGCGCAATCGGTCCGGGTGGCTGGTTTTGGGGATCGCGATCACGCCCTGCTGCGCCAGCAGCCAGGCCAGCGCGGCCTGGGCCGGCAGCATGCAGTGGCTTTTGGCGAAGCGGGCCAGGCCCGCATGCCGCAAGAGGCGCGCCTGCTCAATCGGTGAATAGGCCATCACCGGCACGCGGTGCTCGCGCAGCCAGGGCAGCAAGTCCCACTCGATGCCGCGGCGCGTGAGGTTGTAGAGCAGCTGGTTGGCCTGCACATCCTTCCCGCCGGGCAAGGCCCACAGCTCTTTCATATCCGCGATGTCCAGGTTGCTGATGCCGTAGTGCCTGATCTTGCCGGCCTTTTGCAGTGCCATGAAGGCCTGCAGGGTTTCGGCCAGCGGCACCGAGCCGCGCCAGTGCAGCAGATAAAGATCAATGCGGTCGGTGCGCAAGCGGCGCAGGCTGCGCTCGCAAGCCGCGACCATGCCGGCCTTCGACGCATTGTGCGGATAGACCTTGCTCACCACAAAGGCCTCGTCGCGCCGGCCTTGCAGCGCTTCGCCGACCAGTTCCTCGGACAGCCCTTCGCCATACATTTCAGCGGTATCGACCAGCGTGCAGCCCAAGTCCAGGCCCAGCCGCAAGGTGGCGATTTCATCGGCGCGGCGCGAAGGCGCATCGCCGACGTTCCAGGTGCCCATGCCCAGGGCGGGGACGGCTTCGCCGCAAGGAAGCAATACGGTTTTCATGAGAAACATCTTAGCCCCGCAGAGGCGGCAGCGCGGGTGGCGCGGTCATCTCAGTGATGCGCGTATGGAATCAATGGTGGCCGAAGAATTCATGTTTCCGTCGGCCCCGCGACGTAGCATGGCGTGGCTTTCATTGCGCCACGCGCTCACCTGATGGAGATCCACATGAAGATCATTCGAAGCAAGGATTTCACCGCGACACGCGCCTGGGGCGCGATGACGGTGGCCAATATGCAGGGCATCACCACCCGGCTGCACTGGACCGACAAGCCCTACAAGTGGCACATCAACGAGGGCGAAGAAGTGTTTGCCGTGCTCGACGGCCGCGTCGAGATGCGTTACCGCGACAACTGCGGCCAGTGCTCGGTGATGCTGGAAACCGGCGACATCTTTTTCGCGAGCGCGGGCACCGAGCACATCGCCTCGCCGGTGGGCGAGGCCCGCGTGCTGGTAGTTGAAGTGGAGGGCAGTGACTGAACTTACGAAGCCGCAGCAGGTAGCGGCAGGTTGACCAGCAGGTTTTGCGGCTTGAGCCTGAGCACGCCGCCGGCGTCCATCATCAGTCCCAGGTAGACCGGCTTGCCCGCCACGTCGGCGCGCATCTCGCGCGGATCGGCAAACTCCAGCCGGAACAGGCTGACCAGCCGCTGCAAACGCGCCGGCTCCACCTCGCGGCCTTCATACAAATCATTGAGCAGCGCCGTGGCCCCGGCGTCCAGGCCTACATGCCAGCGCCAGGCTTCGTCGTCCACTTTTTGCACCGGGCGTATGGTGACGGCCACGCCCAGCAAATGCGCAGTCCATTTTTGCAGCACCACGGCCAGCGCCTTGAGGCCGGATCGCGCGCGGACCACGGTCAGCACCAGGCCGTGGCCCAGTTCATTGTTGAGTTCATGCGTAAGGTCCAGCAGAAAACGGTGACCGGCCCCCTGTTCCTGCCAATAGGCAGCCGCGTTGTCGTCAGCCAGCACCCGCAGCTCGATGGCCGGCACAGGCGCCCCGGCCTCGGCCAGGAAGCGACCGAAATCGCCCACGCCGCCGGTTTCATGGAGCATGTCCAGCACCGCCAGGTCGCCGCTGAGCACCCGGCCGCCTTCGGTGCTGATGCGCTGCGCGCGAAACAGCATCTCGGCCGCGCGCAGCTCATAGGCATCCGTGGAATCGGCCAGCAAGTTGCTCAGGATGGCCTGCACGATCAGATCGATGAAAAGCGGCGGTATGTCGATGCGGCCCGTGCCGTCGCGCGGAAACAGGCCCAGGTAATAAGCCTCCAGCGTGCCCGCAGCCAGCAGGCCGTCGCGAAAACGCAGGAAGTGCGCATAGTTGTCCCGAGCGTCGGCATCTTGCAAGGCCTGCAATTCGCCGGACGCCACGGACTTTGAGGGCGATGCCACCAGCGCGGCGTGCAGGGCGCGCTCGGCGTCGCAGGACTCGGGCACCAGGGCCAGCTCGGGCCGCCCCACAAAGAGCCGCAGGTAATCGTCGGTGGGCCGCAGCCAGCCACGCGCTGTGCGCTGCAGTTGGTGAAAGCCGCTGGAGGGCCAGAAATCTTGCATGGGCGACATGGTCTCACATCATTTATGCCGGGGTCGTTTGCCGGGCATTACATCCTGTTTCATCGCCACCGTGAATCGCGCAATCTTTACGAGCTGTTAGCACTCCATCCATCTTCAGGCGCGTTGTCATGGGTATGGTGGTCTTAGAGCATTGAACAGGCTCTTAGGGCCACAGAGCCACTGGCTTCATCCGGCCTCATCAACGGTCACATCGATGAGGCCCCAACGACAGGAAGAGAGCGTGCACCATGACCCGCACCGACACCGAACCATTTCGCGACGACTCCGGCCAAGAATTCCGGGGCTTTCGTTTCTCAGACCTCTATTGGTACCTTGTGCTGCTGGCGGTCGCCTTTGTGCTGGCGCTGCTGCAGCCCATAGCCTGGGCCCAGCAACCCGCACCACAGGCTGACGCGATAGACCCGCCCGGCCGCGTGGCCCGGCTCAACCTGGCTGAAGGCCCCGTGAGCTTCGCACCCGGCGACGCCAATGATGCATGGACTGCCGCCAGCTTGAACCGGCCGCTGACCGGCGGTGACAGGCTCTGGACGGGCCCGCAGGCGCGCGCCGAAGTCTATGCCGGCTCCACCGCCGTGCGCATGAACGGCCAGACCAGCCTGGACCTGCTCGCGCTGGACGACAACAACACCCAGCTGCGCCTGGCCCAGGGCACGCTCAAGCTGCGCGTACGCCAGCTGTTTGACGGCCAGCGCCTGGAAGTCGACACGCCCAACCTGGCCTTTGTGGTGTCACAGCCCGGCGACTACCGCCTCGACGTTGACCCGGCCGGCAACACCACGCGCGTGATCGCGCAGACCGGCAGCGGCGTGATTTACGGCGATAACTCAACTTCGGTCAACATCGCCGCCGGCCAGCAGGCCAACTTCAGCGGCACACAGCTTGTTCCGGCGGGCCCCGGTGCTTCACGCCAGGATGATTTCGACCTGTGGGCCGCGAACCGCGACCGGCTCGAGGACCGGTCGGTGTCGGCGCGCTATGTGCCGCGCGAAACCGTGGGCTACCAGCAGCTCGACAGCTACGGCAGCTGGAGCCAGGACCCGGGCTACGGCGCCATCTGGATACCGCGCGCCGTGCCCGTCAACTGGGCGCCCTACCGCATGGGCCACTGGGCCTGGGTTTCGCCCTGGGGCTGGACCTGGGTGGACGACGCGCCTTGGGGTTTCGCGCCCTTTCACTACGGCCGCTGGGCGCAGATAGGCCCGCGCTGGGCCTGGGTGCCGGGGCGGCTGGCGCCGCGGCCGGTGTACGCGCCCGCGCTGGTCGCTTTTGTGGGCGGCAGCAGCGGCGGCGTGAACTGGAACATCTCGATAGGCGGCGCGGCCCGCCCCGGTGTGGGCTGGTTCCCGCTGGCGCCCGGCGAAGCCTTTCGCCCGGCCTACCGCGTGAGCCCGCGCTATGTCACGCAGGTGAACAACAACATCGTGGTCCACAACACCGTCAACGTGACCAACAACGTGACCAATGTTTACCGCTACCAGCGCCAGCCCGCCGCCGTGACGGCCATCAGCCGCGAGGACTTCGAACGCGGCCGGCCGGTGCGCGTGCAGCAGGCGCTGAGCCGCGCCGACCTGGGCCGCGCGCAACTGGTGGCGGACCGCAGCGCACTGCCGCAACGCCCCAACCCGGCGGAGCTGCGCGAGCGGCAGCGCCCGGTAGCCGCGGCCGCCTTGCCGCCGCCCGCCGTGGCCACGCGGCCTGTGGTCAGCAGCCGCGACGGCAGGCGTGACGAGCACCAGGCTGATCGCCGGGACGACCAACGAAACGGCCGGCGCGATGACAACAGGGATGAAAGGCACGCCGGCCCCCCAGCGCCAGGCAATGCCGGTCCCGTACGGCCCGTCCTCACTCCAGTACCGGATCGCACTGCCCTTGAAGCGAGCCAACGCGCACAGCGCGACCCACAACGCGAGCAGCAACGCCAGCAAAGAGAACAGCGGGAACAGCTGCAGGCGCCCCAGCTGGAGCAACAGCGCCGCCTGGGTGAAGAACCCATAGGCCAGCGCGCCCTGCGTGAACAGGCGCAGCGCGACACGCGGGCCCGCAACGAGGCACAGGAACGAGCCCAAGCGGCCAATGCCGCAGCCCGCGCCACCGCCGACCGCCATGCCGCCGAACAGGCGCAGCGCAGCCAGCAGCAAGCCCAGCGCGAACAGCAGCGCCAGCAAAGGGAGCAGCAGGAAAAACTGCAAGGGCCTCAGCTGGAACAGCAGCGCCGCTCGGGTGAAGAAGCCATAGGCCAGCGCGCCCTGCGCGAACAGGCCCAGCGCGACCAGGAAAACGCACGCCAGCAGCAGGCCGCGCAAAGGCAGCAACAACAGCGACAGCAGCAGTTGCAGCAACAGCACCTGCAACAACAGCAGCAACGCGCACAGCAGGAACAGCAGCACCGGGCGCAAGCGCAAGCGCAAGCGCAAGCGCAAGCTCAGGCCCAGGAGCAACAACAGCGGCGGCAACAGCAACAGCAACAACGCCAACAGCAGGCACAGGCACAACAACAGCAAGCCCAACGCGAAGCCGCTGACCAAGCCAGGGAAACCCGCCAAGCCAATGCACGCGACGCTCGCGGCGACGGAGGCCCCAACCGCAATCGAGAACAGTAAATAGGGCCCCCACGCTTTTCACTTCGCCTTCGGCTCCGTGTAATGCGCTGCCCCCGAGGGGGCGCTGCGCCTGCGGCCCCTACTTGGACTAAGAGTTTCGGGCTTTATGGATCACGCAAAACTACCTAAGGGTCAGACCCGGTATCCCCTTGAGGAGCCCGTGGCTACGATGACCAGTTGTGTTTCACGGGCCAGGACTGCCACTCGTCTTCGCGCTCCGTGATTTCAACCCCCTTACCTGCCGGAGAGCGATGTGTCCGTGGAGTTCATTCTCGAAACGCGAGGGCTGACCAAGGAATTCAAGGGATTCGTGGCCGTCAACAACGTGGACCTCAAGGTCCAGCGCGGGCATATCCACGCGTTGATCGGCCCCAATGGCGCCGGCAAGACCACCTTCTTCAACCTGCTCACCAAGTTCCTGACGCCCACGCGCGGCAGCATCGTTTACAACGGCAGCGACATTACCTTCGAACAGCCCGCGCAGACCGCGCGGCGCGGCATCGTGCGCTCCTTCCAGATCTCGGCCGTGTTCCCGCACATGACGGTGCTGGAAAACGTGCGCGCGGCGCTTCAGCGCAACCTGGGCACCTCTTTCCACTTCTGGAAGGCCGAAGATACCTTGTTTCATCTGCACGGCCGCGCCCGCGAACTGCTGGCCGAGGTCGACCTCAGCGCTTTCGCCGACGAGCTCACCGTGAACCTGCCCTACGGCCGCAAGCGCGCGCTGGAGCTCGCCACCACGCTGGCGCTGGAGCCCGAGCTGATGCTGCTGGACGAACCCACCCAGGGCATGGGCCACGAAGACGTGGACCGCGTGACGCAGCTGATCAAAAAAGTCTCCGCCGGCCGCACCATCCTGATGGTGGAGCACAACATGAACGTGGTGTCGTCGATTGCCGACCGCATCACCGTGCTGCAGCGCGGCGCCATCATCGCCGACGGCCCCTATGCCGAAGTCGCCAAAAACCCGCTGGTGATCGAAGCCTATATGGGCACGGCGAACACCGAACTGCAGGGAGCCCACTAGATGACCAAAGAGCTCCTCAAAATTGAAGACCTGCACGCCTGGTACGGTGAATCGCACATCCTGCATGGCGTGAACCTCAGCGTCAATGAAGGCGAGGTCGTGACTTTGCTGGGCCGCAACGGCGCGGGCCGCACGACCACCATGCGCGCCATCGTCGGCATGACGGGTGCGCGCAAGGGCTCCATCAAGATCAACGGCGAGGAAGCCATCAAGCTCGCGCCGCACAAAGTAGCCCGGCTGGGCGTGGGCTACTGCCCTGAAGAGCGCGGCATTTTTGCCAGCCTCACGGCCGAGGAAAACCTGATGCTGCCGCCCACCATAGGTCCGGGCGGCATGAGCCTGGACGAGATTTATGCGATGTTCCCCAATCTCAAGGAGCGCGCCGCAAGCCCCGGCACGCGCCTGTCGGGCGGCGAGCAGCAGATGCTGGCCGTGGCGCGCATCCTGCGCACCGGCGCGCGCCTGCTGCTGCTCGATGAAATCTCCGAAGGCCTGGCGCCCGTCATCGTGCAAAAGCTCGCCGAGATGATCCTCACACTCAAGGCCAAGGGCTACACCATCGTGCTGGTGGAGCAGAACTTCCGTTTCGCCGCGCCGCTGGCCGATCGCTTTTATGTCATGGAGCACGGCCGCATCGTCAAGCAGTTCGCGCAAAACGAGCTGGCGGGCAACATGGGCATGCTGCAGGAATATCTCGGCGTCTGACGCCAGCCGGATTGCTTTTCAGTTTTTTTCGACTTTCCGTTCACCCATCCATAACAGGAGACACCATGAAACTCAAAACACTAGTTGCCGCACTCGCCGTAGGCCTCACAGGCGCCGCCTTTGCGCAGAACACCGGCCCGATCAAGATCGGCATCATCACCGACATGTCCAGCCTCTACGCCGACATCGACGGCCCCGCCGGCGCGGAGATGCTGAAGTGGGCGGTGCAGGATTTCGGCGGCAAGGTGCTGAATCGCCCCATCGAGGTGCTGAGCGCCGACCACCAGAACAAGGCCGACGTCGCATCGTCCAAGGCCCGTGAGTGGATCGACAAGGACGGCCTGCAGATGCTGATTGGCGGCACCAACTCCGGCACGGCGCTGGCCATGTCCAAGGTCACCACCGAAAAGAAAAAGCCTTTCATCGCCATCGGTGCCGGTTCCGCCCGCCTGACCAATGAAGACTGCTCGCCCTACACCGTTCACTACGCCTACGACACCGTCTCGCTGGCCAAGGTAGCCGGCTCCGCGCTGGTCAAGGCCGGCAACAAGAGCTGGTACTTCCTGACCGCCGACTACGCCTTCGGCTACTCGCTGGAAGGCGATGCCTCCAAGGTCGTGAAGGACAACGGCGGCACCGTTGCCGGCGCCGTGCGCCACCCGCTGAACGCCTCCGACTTCTCGTCCTTCCTGTTGCAGGCGCAGTCTTCCAAGGCGCAGATCCTGGCCCTGGCCAACGCCGGCGGCGACTTCACCAACGCCATGAAGGCCGCCAAGGAATTCGGCATCGGCAAGACCATGAAGGTCGCCGGCCTGCTGGTGTTCATCAACGACGTGCACTCCCTGGGCCTGGCCAACACCGAAGGCCTGCAGTTGGCCGACAGCTGGTACTGGAACCAGGACGACGCCTCGCGCAAGTTCGCCAAGCGCTTCTTCGACAAATACAAGCGCATGCCTTCGAGCCTGCAGGCCGCCGACTACTCGGCCACCATGAGCTACCTCAAGGCCGTACAGGCCGCCGGCACGACCGACTCCGACAAGGTCATGAGCACGCTCAAGGGCATGAAGATCGACGACTTCTACAACAAGGGCCAGATCCGCGCCGACGGCCGCATGATCCACGATATGTATTTGTTCCAGGTGAAGGGCTCCAAGGAGTCCACCACGCCCTGGGACTACTACAAGACCGTGGCCAAGGTGCCCGGCGACCAGGCCTTCACCACAGCGGCCGAATCCAAGTGCTCGGCCCTGAAGAAGTAATGGCAACAGCGACAGTCATGACAGTCATGGCGCAAGCCTGAACTGGCGAGACAGAAAAGAAAAACGGAGAAGAACGAGGGGCTTTGGTCCAGCCGGTCATTCCGCGGCAACGCATGAATGACCGGCTGCATCTTTAACAACCCTTTGCTCCCGCCCCAAGAACGTATTGGTGTCCTGACAGGTTCCCATGGAAATTTTCGGTATTCCCCTGCAAGCGTTTATGGGCCAGCTGATGCTGGGCCTGGTCAATGGCGCCTTCTACGCCATGCTGAGCCTGGGGCTCGCGGTGATTTTCGGGCTGCTGGGCATCGTCAACTTCGCGCACGGCGCGCTGTACATGCTGGGCGCCTTCGCCGCCTGGATCATGATGGACCAGTTCGGCATGAATTACTGGTTCGCGCTGGTGCTGGCGCCGCTGACGGTCGGCATCCTCGGCGTCATCATTGAACGGCTTTTCCTCAAGCATCTGTACAAGCTGGACCCGCTCTACGGCCTGCTGCTGACCTTCGGGCTGGCACTGGTTTTCGAGGGCGTTTTCCGTGAAATTTACGGCGTCTCGGGCCAGAACTACAACGTGCCCGACCTGCTGGCCGGCGCCATGGACCTGGGCTTTATGCGCCTGCCGATTTACCGCGCCTGGGTGGTCGTGGTTTCGCTGGTGGTCTGCCTGGGCACCTGGTTCCTGATCGAGCGCACCCGGCTGGGCGCCTACCTGCGCGCCGGCACCGAAAACGCGCCGTTGGTGCAGGCCTTCGGCGTCAACGTACCCATGATGGTGATGCTGACCTACGGCGCCGGCGCCGCACTGGCGGCCCTGGCCGGCGTGCTGGCCGCGCCCATCATCCAGGTCAACCCGCTGATGGGCTCCAACCTGATCATCGTGGTGTTCGCGGTAGTCGTGATCGGCGGCATGGGCTCCATCCTCGGCTCGGTCATCACCGGCCTGGGCCTGGGTATTGTGGAAGGCCTGACCCGCGTGTTTTACCCTGAAGCCTCCAACATCGTGGTGTTCGTCATCATGGTCATCGTGCTGATGTTCCGGCCCGCCGGCCTCTTCGGAAAGGAAGCGTGACCATGAGCGCCCTCTCCACCAAAGCCGCCAACATGCTGCGCATTACTTACCTCGTCCTGCTGGCGTTTGCGCTGGCCGCGCCTTTCCTGGGCCTGTACCCGGTGTTTGTGATGAAGCTGCTGTGCTTCGCGCTGTTTGCCTGCGCCTTTAACCTCTTGCTGGGTTTTACCGGCCTGCTGTCTTTCGGCCATGCGGCTTTCTTCGGCTCGGCGGCTTACGTCACGGGCTGGTTCATCAAGTCGCTGAACTGGACACCCGAGCTGGCTCTGCTGGCCGGCGCGGTGGCGGCCGGGCTGATAGGTCTGTTGGTGGGCCTGGTGGCGATTCGCCGCCAGGGTATTTACTTCGCCATGATCACGTTGGCGATTGCCCAGATGGTTTACTTCGTCTGCCTGCAGGCCAGCTTTACCGGCGGCGAAGACGGCCTGCAGGGCGTGCCGCGTGGCAAGCTCTTCGGCCTGTTGCCGCTCGAATCCGACATCAATCTTTATTACGTGGTGGTGGCGATTTTTGTGGCCTGCTTCCTCTTCATCTCGCGCATCGTGCATTCGCCTTTCGGCCAGGTGCTCAAGATGATCCGCGAGAACGAGCCGCGCGCCATCTCGCTGGGCTACAACGTGGACCGCTACAAGCTGCTGGCCTTTGTGCTGTCGGCCGCGCTGGCGGGCCTGGCCGGTTCGATGAAAACCCTGGTCATGGGTTTTGCCACGCTGTCCGACGTGCACTGGTCCATGTCCGGCGAGGTCATCCTGATGACCTTGCTGGGCGGCGTCGGCACCTTCTTCGGCCCGGTCATGGGTTCGGGCATCGTGATTGCGCTGCAAAACCTGCTGGCCGACAAGGTCGGTTCCTGGGTCACCGTCATCATCGGCGCCATCTTTGTGCTGTGCGTGCTGGCCTTCCGCAAGGGCGTGATCGGCGAGCTGCAGGCTTTCCTGGAGCGCCGCCGCAACGCCGCCAAGGCGGCATCGCAGCGAAGCTGAGCAGCACCACCCCCAAAAAAGCGCGCAGGCCTGCGCGCTTTTTATTGCGCGGCCTTCGGGCGGTCAGGGCCCATCGGTCGACAGCGCGTAGTTCACATGCTGCGGCAGCACCAGCTGCCCCAGGCTGTTGGGCACGGCCTCGATGTGGACCTGCGGCTGCGCCGCGCGCACGCTGCCGAAAATCGTGGCGAACGCAATGTCGGCCGCGTCCCGCCCTGTGGCAAAGCGCACAAAACCCATGGGAATCGCCGTGCCCGAGGGGTCGAAGAGGTACCAGCGGTCGCCCAGGTAGACCTCCACATAGGCATGGAAATCCGGCGGGCCCAGCGCGGGGTCGGCGCCGTAGTCCATGCCGCTGGCCATGCGCGCCGGCAGGCTGGCCGCGCGGCACAGCGCGATCATCAGATGCGCGAAGTCGCGGCACACACCCACCCGCTCTATCAGGGTGTCTATGGCCGAGGTCGTGCTGTTGCTGGTATTGCCCTGAAAGCTCACATGCTGCTGGACCCAGTCGCAGATCGCCCGCGCCCGGCCGTAACCCAGCGGCAGGTGGCCGAACTGGCTGTTGGCCAGGGTCAGCAAGCGGTCCGACTGGCAGTAACGGCTCGGATACAGGTAAGGCAGCACCTCGCCGGGCAGGGCCAGCGGGCTCAGCTCGGGCAGCGAGCCCGGCTGCGCCTCGTAGTGAACCAGGTCCACCACCGCCGTATAGCTCAGCGTGAAGTTGCCAGGTTCGGCGTGCAGGCGCAGAAAGCGGCTTTGCGTGGCGGGGTCGGTGTAGCTGCTGGTGGCCACCGGCTGGCTCAGCCCCAGGGATTCGTGCATTACCAGTTGCCGCGGCGTGTAGGCGGCCTGGATGTTGAAGATGAAATCACAGCCCGGCGCCATCACCTCGTAGACCAGCACGGTGGAAAATTCAAGCCTGACCATAGGGTGTCTTATGCCTTGGGGATTGGCTCCGCAAAAGGAGCCTGTTTGTCCGCGGCGGCGGGAACCCGTCGCCATCACCACCCATTAGGCGCGCAAAAAAGGCCGGTATTCGCGTTTGGCGATATTTGCCGGGAAACCCTGGCCGCCGGGGCCGACAAGACGGCGTCGCCCGCGCCTACAACACATCAGGCCGCGCGAAACTCGCGCCGGTAAGCCGACGGCGAAGTCCCCAGCGTCGTCGCGAAATGCTGGCGCAGCGACACCGCTGAACCAAAACCCGCATCGAGCGCGATCTGCTCCATGGAGCGGTCCGTCGATTCGAGCTGGCGCTGCGCCAGGCCCAGGCGCTGGCTGGTGAGCCATTGGCCTACCGTGGTGCCGGTGACCTGCCGGAAGTGCCGCGTGAAGCTGCGCCGGCTCATCAGCGCCCGCGCCGCCAGCGCGTCCAGGCTGTGCGGCTGGTCCAGGTTTTTCTGCACCCAGGCCAGGATGGTCGACAGCCGGTGGCCCGCTCCCGTGGCGGGCAAGGGCTGCTCCACATACTGCGCCTGCCCGCCCTGGCGCTGCGGCGCGACCACCATGCGGCGCGCCACGCGGTTGGCCATCTCGGCGCCGTAGTCCAGACGCAGCACATGCAGGCAGCAGTCTATGCCCGCCGCCGTACCAGCCGAAGTCAGCACGTCGCCGTCATCCACATAGAGCACATCGGGCTGCAGCCGCACCTGCGGGTAGCGCGCGGCAAATTCACCGGCCAGCGCCCAGTGCGTAGTCGCCGGCCGCCCGTCAAGCAGCCCGGCCTCGGCCAGCACAAACGCCCCCAGGCACAAGCCCACAATGCGCGCGCCGCGTTGGTGCGCGGCCTGCAACGCCTTGAGCAAGGCTTCGGGCGGGCGCTCCATCGCATCGCGCCAGGACGGCACCACGATGGTCTGCGCCTTCGCGAGCGCGCCCAGGCCTTTTTGCACGCTGATGCCGAAGCCCGAAGTGGTGCGCAAGGTGCCGGGCTTTTCGGCGCAGACCACCAGCTTGAAACGCGGCAGGTCGGCCCCCGAAAAATCGTTGCCGAACACCATGCAGGGCACCGACAGATGAAAAGGGCTGATGCCGTCAAACGCGACCACCGCCACGCTGCCGTCCTGTTTTGCAGCTTTGACGGTTTTTCGGCTTGATTTCTGGGTGCGCGGTGACATGGCCCGATTCTATCGAGTATTGGCATTTGGGCCACTTTCGACAAAACGGACACCGGCCAACAATCCTTCCATCACCCACCGCTTTCAACACAGGAAACTTTTCATGACCGCAAGCAACACCCCAAAAGCCCCACGCCGCGCCCTCGTCGTCATTGACGTGCAGATGGAATATTTCAACGGCGGCCTGCTGATCGAACACCCACCCGTGGCCCAAACCCTGCCCAACATCGCGCGCGCCATGGATGCTGCCCGCGCGGCCGGCATTCCCGTCGTTGTGGTGCAGCACAGCGAATCCCCCGCCGCGGCGCTGTTCGCCAAAGGCTCGGCCGCCTGGGAATTGCATGAGGCCGTGGCCAGCCGCCCACGCGACCACTACATCGAGAAGGCCTGGCCCAGCGTTTACACCGGCACCGACTTCGCCGCCTGGCTGGAGCAGCGCGGCATAGACACCCTGACTGTGATCGGCTACATGACGCACAACTGCGATGCCTCCACCATTTTCGAGGCCACGCACCGCGGCCTGCATGTGGAGTTCTTGAGCGACGCCACCGGCGCCCTTCCCTATGCCAATGAAGCCGGCAGCGCCAGCGCCGAGGAAATCCACCGTGTGTTCAGCGTCGTCTTTCACACGCGCTTCGCAGCGACCGGCTCCACCGACGCCTGGATCAACGCCGTACAGGCAGGTGGGCGGCTCGAGAAAAGCAATATCCTGGTGTCGAACCGTGCGGCATTGGCAGGGCGTTGAACCCGGCGCAGCGCCGCAGCTTCAATGCCAGGTGGCGCCCATCACCGGCGCCAGCGCGGCGGCGTAGCTCGCGGACAGATCCGTTTGCCCCATGCCGGGCGGTGCATAGACGGCCATGGCCTGCACCAGGGTTTCGACCTGGCTGTCGAGCAGAACCTTGCCGCCGTCCGCCCTGATCTGTTCGACATGGTGCTGGTTGCCCAGGTACCAGTTCTGCACAGTGACCTTGTCGCTTGTGCCGATGACACTGATTTCAAGGTCATTGTCCAGCTGGCGCATCCAGAGCTGGTCGGCGCGGACGCCGGCCCGGATCTGCAGGACATCGGTGTTGCCAGCTGCGGCGTCGTTTTCCTGCACGGTATCGGCGCCATAGCCTCTGGCGAAGATGTAGATATCATCACCCGCGCCGCCGCTCAGGACGTCATTGCCCAGGCCGCCTTCAAGCACGTTGTTGGCGGCACTGCCGATGATGATGTTGTCCAGTGCATTGCCGGTGCCATGGAGCGCCGCCGTACCGATCAAGCTCAGGTTCTCAACATTGGCGCCCAGCGTGTAGCTGATGCAGGCCTGCACCGTGTCCGCGCCTTCCCCGGCCTTCTCTATCACGGCGTCGCCCGCATCGTCCACAAAATAGCAGTCGTTGCCCGCGCCGCCCGCGAGCTGGTCCGCGCCCTGGCTCATGAGCGCAACGCTGGCAGGCCAGGCTTGCGCCCCGCCCGCGAGCCAATCCTGCTGGATCGGGTGAAACACAAAGGTATCCATGTCCACCAGGCGCGCATCGGCAATGCCATTGAGCCCTATCACGCCGTCGGCGAAGTAGAGACGGGTATCCGCGTCCGACACCGTCACCAAGGCGCTTTCGCTTTGCCCCGGCCCCAAGCCCGCAGTGCGGGTGAAGGTGTACACACCCGTATCCTGGTCTATGGCCTGGCCGTAGTCGGAAAGCTTGCCGCTCAGGTGGATGCCGGTTTCGTTCGCCATCAGTTCGCTGCCATCCAGCTTGCTGCCGGGCGTGACATATACCTGGACCGAGTTGCCGCCATCCACGACCTTCAGCGACTGTCCTGGCGATACGGCAGGAACTGCGCCGTCGCTGAGCGCAAACACCATGGCGGCACCATCGTCGACGACATACTTGCCCGCGGCAGCGCTCGTGACATACGCCGTCGCCGCAGCATCGGCAGCCGGGGCCAGGCCATCGATCACGTCGTCGCCTTCACCGCCGAGCAGGGTATCCGCGCCGAAGCCGCCCACCAGTACATTGTTGCCGTCATTGCCTACCAGCCAGTTGTTCAAGGAATTGCCCGTGCCGTTCAGGGCTGCGCCTCCCACCAGCGTCAGGTTCTCGACATTGGCGGCAAGGGTGTAGTCCACATTGCTGTGGACGGTATCGTTTCCTTCGTTCTTTCTCTCGACCACCACATCGCCCCGGTTGTTGACGGTGTATTCGTCATCGCCGGCCATGCCTTCAAGCCGGTCGATGCCGGCGGTGCCGGCCAGGGTATCGGCATCGGCAGTCCCCACCATCTTGATATCCGCCCTGGCCATCAGGTCCAGCAGGCTGCTGACCGTGCCGTCGGCGAACTCGAATCGCTGCACCACGCTGTCCAGCGCATCGCCGCTGCGCGGCATCAGGATCCGCAGGCCCTGGTCCGCGCCCCAAAGGATGTCCAGCGCGGCGTGGGGGGTGCCGTCCAGGGGGGCTGCTGCTTCACTCCACGAGACGCTCAGGTCCGCCAGCGCAAGCCCCGGGCCGAAGCTGACGACGGCCCCGGGCAGCAAGCCGGCGTCAAGCAGCGGCTGCAAGGCCGCAAAGTCATCGGCCGCCAGCATGGTGCCTGTGATGCCGTGCGCGGCATAGTAGCTGCTGGCTACCAAATCGCTCTCGGGGTCTTCCACGCTGGTGTACGGGGTTTTGTACAGCACCGTCAAAGGCTCCACATAACGCCAGGTGGTAAGGGCGTCGGCCATGGCAAGGTCGAAGCTCGGCCAGGCATCGCTGGGGACGAAGGCGGCGCGTGCATCCTCCATCGAATCAAAGTAGCCCTGGAAGTCCTCACCAAAGTCCAGGCGGTATTTGCCGCCGTATTGATAGTTTTTCTCCCAGTTCGCATAGCCCATGGCCTGGTAGATGGCCTTGACCGCATACGATTGGCCTCGGAAGTCCATGTCCGATTCCCAGTCGAAATCCTCGCCGAYAAGGTCTATGCCCAGGTTGGCCGGATTGACCAGGATGCGGCTGTCGCTGTGCCCCACCACGGTGTCATGGCCATCACCCACCACCATGAGGTCGCCACGCTCCAGGTATTGGTCGCCGATGCCGGCCATCAGCGTTCCGCCGCCTATCAGCTGCGCGTTGCCGGTTCCACCATAAGCGAAGCCGGCATCGAAAATGATGTTGTTGCCTGTGCCGCCTATCACCGCCGAATACGGGTCCGCCCACACCGTCTGGTCGCCATCGGCCAGTATCGAAGAGCCGAGCTGGTAGCTGTCTCGCCGATGCAGGAAATCGACCGCGACGTAATCCGGCAGCTCACCGGCAAGTGCGCTCGCGCCCGGATCCTGGAAGCTGAGCGGCCCGACGGCACCCTCGTAGTAGTCGCTGTCGAGGTTGTAGCGCGTATAAAAGTTGATGAACTCTGTCGGATGCGCGGCGGGCCAATCCATTGATGACTCGTAGACCCAGCCCGATTCCGAGTGCGTTCCGCCGTCTCCCGTCCAATGCACCGCGCTCCAGGCTGTTTCATGGGTGGTGGCATCGTGGTAGGACTGAATGGTTTCGGTGCCACTCTCAAGCACGCGTGTATCGAAACTGACGGTGGCGATCCGGTCACTCGCCGTCTCCTGTCCCCATTGCTGGGTGGCCCAGTCGGCATACGACACATAGGAAGATGCGGTGCTCCAGGGGTGGCCGGGATCATTGAAGGGTGTATGGACGGATTTGGAGAATTCCGTCCTGACCTCATAGGTTTTCGCCATGCCCATGGTGTAGCTGGCGGCCCGGTACCACGAGCCATCACCCTGTTGCACATAGCCGCTGTCGGCGTAGCTCCGCGAAATCGAACCGACTGCGCCGGACTGGAAGTCCTTGAGGAGTTTGGCCTGCAACTGCGTCCAGTCCGTTCTGCTTGCCTCCACAAGCGCATCGCCGGTGGTCGTGTTGCCCTGCGCGTCCTCGAACACCCATGAAGTCTGGGCGGCGGCGTAATAGTCCTTGATGAGCATGGAAGCCGCGGTTCCGCGTACCTCGACCACCAGGTCGTCGCCGCGGCGTGCGGCGCTCAGGTCATCGAACTTCATGCCTGGAGCGCCGAGTTTGATGATGGAGCCTTCAGCCGAATCATCAACCGCAATGTTTCGGTCTGCGCCGTAGTTCAGCACATAGGTATCCAGTCCGTCGCCGCCGGCGAGCGTATCGCGGCCGCGGCTGGAATACAGCACATCGTCGCCGCCTTCGCCATACACGGTGTCATCGCCGCTGCCGCCGTCAAGCGCGTCATTACCGAAACCCCCTGCCAGCAGATTGGCAGCCGCGTTGCCCATGATGACGTTGTCCGAGGTGTTACCGGTTCCGTTGGCGGCCGCTCCGGTGAGCGTGAGGTTCTCGACGTTCTCGGGCAGGCTGAAGCTGGCGTTGCTCCGCACGGTATCCGCCCCCTCGTCGTCCTGCTCGATCACCGTGACGCCGGCATTGCCGATGACGTAGGTATCATTCCCGGTCCCTCCCGCCAAGCTGACGTGCGCATGCCCGCTTTCCAAGGTGTCGTCGCCGGCGCCGCCGCTCAGGCTTTGGTTCTCGCCGCTGGACGCGACATGAACCGCTTCGCGCAGGTTGTTCTTGAGCCAGTCCTCTATCGGAGCACCATCGATGAACTCGATGCTTCCACGCAAGGCATCCACGATACGCAAAGTGCCCCGGTTGCCATAGCCCAGCAACAGGTCGGCGCCGCCGGCGGTCACGGAAACAGGCGCGCCGTCTGCCAACATCAGGACATCCACGCCTTCGCTGTCGGTGACCGTATCACCCGCGCCGGCCGAAAAACTGTCATTGCCGCTGCCGCCGTCGAGCATGTCCGCCCCGGCGCCGCCCATCAGTATGTCGTCACCGCCGGCGCCCGTCAGCGTGTCATCGCCATCGCCGCCGTCGAGGAAGTCGTCTCCCTGCTGGACGGAAGAAACCAGGTGGTTGGCATAACTGCCGTCAAGCAGCAGACCAGAGGAGCCGTCTCCCGCCAACACATCATTTCCAGCGCCTCCATAAAGCGCATCGCCTGCGCCGCCCCCCAGCAATATGTCATCGCCGTCACCGCCATCCAGGAAATCTTTTCCGTAGATGACCGGCGGAACATCGCTGCCTTGTGTTTGAAGCAAGGCGTAGTCCACGCCGTCGACGTCGCCGACCAGAACGTCGCCGCCGGCGCCGCCCACCATGATGTCGTTGCCCTCCATCCCCCACAACAGGTCACTGCCCCCGTCGCCCGCAACGACATCGTCATAACCCGAACCAAACACTAGGTCGTCCCCATCGCCAGCGACAATGACGTCGGGGTCTGGGCTGGTGAGATCGATCCAGGTCAGTGTCCCGTTGATCCACTCGTTGGTGCCGACGGGGTCAAACTGCACTTGTCCAAGGACGCTCGTGCCCAATACGGGGTCCCATGCCTGGACCGATGCGTAGGAATACGGGTTGTAGTCGAGGGCATAGAAATTTCCGGCACCCATGATGACGTCATTGCCTGCGCCGCCATGAATGAGGTCACGGCCCGGCCCACCGGCAATCAGGTCGTCACCTTCGCCGCCATCGATCTCGTCGTCTCCCAGCCAGCCCTGCAACACATCCTTGCCGCCCAGGCCGCTGATCTCGTCACCGGCATAGCTGCCATGAATGACGTCGAAGAAATCTGCTTCTTCCACGCCACCTATTAACGTGCCGTCAGCGCCCCAGTGGGTGGACAGCCAGTCATAGCCGTCACCCGCCAGCGGGGCATGCTGATCCCCGTTGTAGATGTGCTGCACGACAAGCGGCGGCGAAGCGGCGCTATCCATGGCCAAACCAAGCTGGCCGTCTTGCCAGTTCTTTACACGGATGGCATCCAGCCCGTTGTCCTTCATGATGAGAAGGCTGCGGTCGGCGCCGCTGCCTGCCAGGGTGAAGGTATAGCCTTGCTCCTCGTTGCGCCAGACCTTGTCCAGCCCTTCCACTTTTTTGCCGCCTTGCAGCGGGTTGCCGTCCACCTGGATAATGCCCGTGCCGTCGCTGTCGACAATGGTGTCGGATCCGAAGGCGCCGGTGAATTGGTAGGTGTCGTTGCCGGCTCCGCCAGCCAACGTGTCATTGCCTTGGCCACCATCCAGGACGTCGTCACCGGCATTGCCTTCGAGATAGTCGATTCCGGCTTTGCCATTCAAGGTGTCAATGCCGCCACCGCCGTAAAGATGATCCGCTTCGGAGCCACCGTTAAGTGTGTTGTCGCTCTTGCCACCGAAAATGACATATTTATTCTCGTTCGATGCGGTATTGGGGTCGATACGTGTGTTATTGACCTGCAGCAGGTTGCCGGTAGGCAAGTCAATGTATCGGGTATTGACACTTTCATTGAGTGAGCCTTGCACGGCCAGGTAGCCATCAGGGTTGGCGTCGGCATTCCGGGTGTTGGCACTGATCAAGGCCTGCAGCATGGCGGCCCTGTCATCGATCCACTGATCCGTGAAAGCTGCGGGCGCCTTGCCCAGGGTGCTCAAGGACCTGTCTTGCAGCCAATCGGTATAGCTCTCTCCCCAGGTGCTGCCCAGCCACAGGCCATCCAGTGCAGCTTTTCCCGCCTCTCCCACGCCGCTCATCACAAATGGACTGAGAGTCTGAAGGGCCGCAATCTCTTCAAAACCAACCCGCGCCTTGGCCTGATGGGACAAATTGGCGTCGACCAACTGGATGCTTGTTTTTCCGAGCAGCGATCCGTAGATTTCCGAGCTGACGACTTTGTTTAACGCCGCGTGGAATGTGGCGCGGCCCGTACTTCCATTTTTGTCCTGAACTTCAAACCAGGTGTTGCCGTCCAGGCTGGGCTTCAGCTCCGGAATGCCGATGCCGAGCTGGGCGGCCAACGCCGTCAGCAGCTTCTCGAGGGCATCTCCTTCCGCGTGCCCCTGGCTGAATGTGCTGGTTTCGGCCTTGGCGTTCGTCGCAACATTCATCAGCGATTGCGCCTTGCCCAGCGTGAAAGTGTTGTCCAGCTGGGCGAAGGCATTCTGCACCGACAGCGAGTCAACGATCAACACCAGGCTGTGCGTATCACCGAAATCGTTCTGGCTGAAGTTGTCCGTCAGCAGCTTCACGTCCGCATACAACAAGGACTGGACAAGGGAGTTCCAGACTACATTGCCGCGAAGCAGAGGCTGGTTTTCGATCGCAACCCTGATGGGCTCGCCGTAGTGCAACTGGGAGTTGGAAACGGCCGACGGGTAAGTCGCGCCGTAGATGTCAAACACATTGGAGAGCCCGGGCGCCGGAGCCGGCGTCCGGACATCGCGAAAAGCGTCCCATCCTGCTTGAATCGGCGCAGTGTGATATGAGCTGGTGTTCATGGAGGCCAGCACCACCGCCATTTGATAGTCCATGGTGGCCGCTTCAATCCGGTCCAGCGGTACATCAAGGGGGCCGGTGCTGCCGTTGCGGATACCGCTGACGCGCTCTTGTTCACGCATCACCTTGTCGACCCGCTGCAAGGCCTCCAGAATGGGACGCGCCGCATCTCCATACTGGACGATCAAGGCCTGCACCTGGCTGAAGTCCGTTTCAGCGGGCATCCGCCTTCCATCCATGCGAGAACGAATGCTCATATAAATATCGTTCAGCTGCGCGTCCCCCAGGTTCACCAAAGCGGGCGCGTTCCGATACTGACTGAATGCATCAATGACATCCCGCAGCGTATGCCCCGCATTTATTTGCCCCACACCCGCACCATTAAAGGTATAGGTCTCCTTGATCAGCGGCGCGCCAAAAGATGTGGTGTCGCCCTTGTGCAATAGATTGAAGGCTGCCGCCAGGTGGCCGCCCAGGCTGTAGCCGGTCACGGCGATGGCCGCCCCCGGATCAAGCTTGCCGCTTTGTTTGAGGCTGGCATACCAGGCTTCCATATCGGCAATCTGCCCGAACGCCCAGCCCTTCTCCTTGATTTCCAGGGCATTGGTCGCCTGGTTGTCCCGGACAGCGTCATCGGCGAACTCTGTGGAGCGAAAACTCATGACGAGTTCGTCTGCGGCGACCCCGCGAGCTTCATCTGTGCGCAATGCGCGGAGGAGCGTCCCAGAAAAGCCCGTGGATGTATTGCTCTTGTGCTCTACGACTTCCCAGTCAAGACTGAATTCCTTTGCCTGGGTCAAAGTGAATACACTGGTGCGTTCGTTGCCGGTGGTTAAGTTATCTACAGTTAGCGCCCCCTCGTAAGTCGCATCGACGGGGGCCGTTTTCTTCCCATACAGCGCTTCTGCCGCTATTTGTATGTTGGCGAATTTGAGGTAGGTCGCAATTGCCGTCGTCATCTGTTTAACCTCTCTGTTTAGGCTTTAAGACTTGGTCCACAAAGAATCTGGTAGGTGAATTTCCATTGCCTGACCTGGGGCATATCGTCGCGAATCCCCACGGCTGACGCCCCCCTGCCCGGCTTCCCTGTCCCGGCTCCAATGCGTACCACGTGCTGCTCGCCAGCATTTCTTGAGTTGCAGTGTCAGTTACCGTCACCGTGGTACCGGCCACCCACAACTGGCGGCCGGCAGGGTCGTTCAGATTGGCGAACGAAACTGCGTAGCGCGCTGGTGGCTCGTCGGTGGTTTGGCGCAGGAGCTCAGTCGATCTAGGGCCACTCAATCGGTAGCGATAAACAGAGCCATCAGCTTCTTTAACATCCACGAACGCGTATCCCGAGAACGTTCTGTGGCCTGCCGTATTCGATGAAAGGTTGTTTACGTAACCGCGATAGCCATAACTCGATGCAGGTGCTCGCTGCTCCCAGAACAGGAACGTTCTGATGTAGTCATCGCCGCCTGACTCGTCCGGCAATCCTGCATCTGACCAATTCGGATTAGCTCGATTGAGAGCTTTGTCTTCAGACCTTACGTTCATCAGCAGCACGCCCTCAACGTCGTCCACCGTCTTGTAGATCTTCTCCCCCGCCGTCTTGCACCGTTCCTCAAACAAGCTCTGCGCCGCCGCAAGCTTGCCGCGATACTCGATCGCTCCATACATTTCACGCGCAATGGGCGAAATGAACAGCGCGAGAACTATCGCCGCATAGACGAGCTTGCGAGTCCAGGTCTTGCCCATCCAAAGCGCAAAGCAGATTCCGCCCAGGGCAAGCAGGAAGTACAAACTTCCCGCTGCGGCGAATAGCGCATCAAAACCAGCCAGCTTCAACATTTTTCGGTTATCCAGAGAGCGACATGCTGCGGAAGACCGGTAGCAGCGCATAAAGGACGCCAGCCGCTCATTGCACCCTCTTGCGATGCGTGCCGTAAGCGCTCATCGCAACGGCGCACCACTGCGATTTCTGTTCGCTCCACGTTCCGGACGTGCAAAATTCGGCGGCTTTTGCCATCGCGTTGAGCAGCGGCGCAGTGGCGATCAGCACAAACAGCAGAAATTTGGTCAGCAAGCGCAGGGACCGGTCGGGTATCAGGTTGCCGGTTTTTTCGACGACCCATCCGCACAAGGCGATCCATGCCGTTATCACGATGAGAAGGGCGGCGCCTTTCATCGGTCGCTTTTGTTTTGAAGGAGCTCAAGCATGCCTTCGCACGCCATCACCTGTTGATTCAACATAAACCTCACCTCGCCTTTTCTTTCTTTTCTTTTTCGATTTCTTGGTCGCTGGACTGTAAAGAGATGTGGGGAAAGGCGCCAATAGTGTTTGAGCATTCACAAATACGCATCTCTCATAGAGAGAATGGACACAAACACCGGCGCCCCACAAGGATGAACACAGACCCAGACACGCACGCGCCTGTCCACGCGGACGAGGCGCGCGAGGAGAACTGAAAAAATGGGAGTGCGAAGGCACCGTTGATGCCCGTCAGGGGACAGGCAGAAAAACCGAACACAGAATCAGCGCTGTGGCGTACAGCGCTGACCGCACTGACCGCGAGCGTCAACGTTCCGCGCCAACGAGAACCAGGCAAGCATAGCCGCGCAGGCTGCGCGTGTGGCTGCCGGTTCTAAGTCGGACTCAGGAGTGTGGCGGCAAGAGCGCCGAGGGCGGCATGCACCCTGGTATCACTCTTCCAGCAGGCGTACCTTCACGCTTTTGCCCTTGACCCTGCCGGCCGTGAGCTTGTGCAGCGCCTGCTCCGCAATGCTGCGCTCCACCGCGACGTAGGTGGAGAACTCATTGACGTTGATCTTGCCGACTTGTTCGCGCGTGAAGCCGGCCTCGCCGGTCAATGCGCCCAGCACGTCGCCCGCGCGGATTTTTTCCTTGCGGCCGCCGACGATCTGCAGGGTCACCATGGGCGGCAGCAAGGGCTCATTGCTCGCAGGCGTCAGCTCGGCCAGTTTGTGCCATTCTGATTCGGCTTTCTGCAGCACTTCGATTTTTCCGACGTAGCCCATCTCGTCCATGCTGGCCAGACTGATGGCCCAGCCCTCTTCGTCGGCGCGGCCGGTGCGGCCTATGCGGTGGATATGCACCTCGGCGTCGGGCGTGACGTCGACGTTGATGACCATCGCGAGCTGCGCGATATCCAGGCCGCGCGCGGCGACGTCGGTGGCCACCAGCACCGAGCAGCTGCGGTTGGCGAACTGCACCAGCACCTGGTCGCGCTCGCGCTGCTCGAGTTCGCCGAACAAAGCCAGCGCGCTGAAGCCCTGCTCCTTCAAATAAGCCACCAGTGCGCGGCACTGCGACTTGGTGTTGCAGAACGCCAGCGTGCTGGCCGGGCGGAAGTGTCGCAGCACCTGCGCGACGGCGCCCAGGCGGGCTTCATCATGGTCGCTGTCGGGCACCTGGTACCAGCGCTGCTGTATCTTGGTTTTTTCATGCTGGGCCTGGACCGCGATGGTTTGCGGTGCCTTCATGAACTGCTGGCTCAGCTTGGCGATGCCTTCGGGGTAGGTGGCCGAGAACAGCAGGGTTTGCCGCTCTTTGGGGCACTGCTTGGCGACGGTGACGATGTCCTCAAAAAATCCCATGTCCAGCATGCGGTCGGCTTCATCGAGCACCAGGGTGTTGAGCGCCTCGAGCGTGAGGTTGCCGCGCGCCAAATGGTCCATGATGCGGCCGGGTGTACCGACCACGATGTGGGCGCCGTTTTCCAGGCTGGCTGTCTGGTTGCGCAGCGGCACACCGCCGCACAGCACCACGACTTTGGTGTTTTCCTCGGCACGCGCCAGCCGCCGGATCTCGGTCGCCACCTGGTCGGCCAGTTCGCGCGTGGGACACAGCACCATGGCCTGCACCGCAAAGCGCCGCGCATTGAGGTTGGCCAGCAGGGGAATGGCAAAAGCCGCGGTCTTGCCGCTGCCGGTCTTGGCCTGGGCGATCAGGTCCTTGCCGAGCAGCGCCACCGGAAGGCTGGCCGCCTGGATAGGTGTCATGCCGAGGTAGCCGAGCTGCTGCAGGTTGGCCAGCATGGCGGGCGTCAGCGGCAGGGTGTTGAAGTCAATGCTTGCTGCGCCGGATGCGGTCGTCTTCGATGGGGTGTTCATGCACTGATTATCGGTGCGCAAGATTCAAAGGACTTCTACACGCGCGTGCGCATGGCGGGGAGCAGCGGCCAGACACGTCGGCGCATGCTCCCAGTTGACCGCCATTCTTCCGAACGGGTGGAAAGCCCGCCCGCAGCGAACGGGACGCTTTCAAAGCCGATCGACCTGATGTATCATACAACAAAACAACGTATCATTGATTGATACATTGAGATGAGATTCTTTTTGTGGGAAAACCTGGTCTAACCGAATGGAGCATGGGAATGGAAATCGTATTGAATCATCCGCGTCGCTTGCTGGTGGCTGCTATGGCTGTGACGCTGTCGGGTATTGCGTCGGCCGCGGACTTGCGCATCGGTTTCAAGTCCGAAGTGACGTCCGCCGACCCGCATGTTCTGAGCGCCGCGAACCGCAGTGTCTGGGTGAACGTCTACGACTCGCTGATCGGTCAGGACGAAAAGCTGCACCCCGTTCCGCTGCTGGCCTTGTCCTGGAAGGCGATAGATGACAAGCAATGGGAGTTCAAGCTGCGTCCCGGCGTCAAATTCCACAACGGCGAGCCCATGACGGCCAACGACGTGAAGTTTTCATTGGACAGGGCCAAGGCGCTCGCCGGCCCGCGGACATTCAAGACCTATTTGAGAACGGTCGACAGCGTCCGGGTCCAGGATCCGCTGACGGTCATCATCAAAACGAAAGAGACAGCGCCGACCCTGCCTGAAAACGTGGGCCTCGTGGCCATCCTTCCCAAAGGAAGCGGTGCGGAGATCAAGGAGGAGGACTTCGAGAAGGGGAAAGCGGCGATCGGCACCGGGCCTTACAAGTACGCAGGACTGATTCCAAGCCAGCAAGTGACCATGACACGCAATGAGGCGTACTGGGGTGCCAAGCCCGCCTGGTCCAAAGTGACCTACCAGTTCATCCCCAAAGAACCGGCAAGGGCCGCCGCGATGCTGGGCGGAAGTGTCGACGTCATTGACGGGGCGGCCGGTGGTTTGAGCGACACCTTGAAGAAAAGCGAGAAGGTGTCCGTGGTCTCGACGCCATCCTATATGTTCAATCACCTGCACATGGACCAGTTCCGCCCGGTTTCCCCCTACGTCACGGGCAACGACGGAAAGCCGCTGGCTAAAAACCCCTTCCAGGACAAGAGAGTCCGCCAGGCGATCACAATGGCCATCAACAGGCAGGCCATCAACAAGTTCGTCATGAAGGGCGATGCCGAACCCGCAACGCAGATCGTTCCCGCCGGATTCTTCGGATACGAGCCTGCGCTGAAGCTTCAAGCCGCGGACACGGCGCGCGCCAAAGCCCTGCTGGCCGAAGCCGGGTATCCCTCCGGATTCAAGGTGGTCCTGCATTGCACCAACGACCGCTACCTCAACGACGCGAGGGTCTGCGAGGCCATTGCCCAGATGCTGACCCAGGCCGGCATCAAAACCGACGCCAGGACCCTCCCCTATGCCAACTTTGTGACCCGGGCCACAAGCGGCGGTGCGGGCGGCATGCCTGAGTTCAGCCTGGCCATGTTTGGCGTCGGCGCGGTTCTCGGCGATTCGCTGGAGCCTTACACCGCCTCAGTCACCACCTTTGACAAGGCCCTGGGAACCGGAGCCAACAACTACGGCCGCTACAGCAACAAGGAGTTTGACGCGACCATCCAGTCCGCCTCCAGGACACTGAACGAGAAGGAACGCGAGGAGCTGCAGCGAAAGGCCGCAAGACTGGCCGCTGAGGACGTTGCCCTCGTACCAGTCCACAACGCGAAGGCGGCCTGGGGATTGCGAAAAGGCCTGAGCATGGCCCCGCGCAGCGACGGGCTCACCCTCGCGAGCAGTATCAAAGACACGGCCTCAAAGTAAGCCAACCAACAAACCGGGCGGTGGCGGTTTCCGCCGCGCCCAACCAGGGAAATCAATGAAAGACTCGACGTTCAGCAATCTCGCTATGGTGATTGAACGCAATGTGATGGTTGCCATGAGGGACGGCACCAGGCTGGCCACCGACATCTACCGCCCGAGGGCGGAGCCCGGCGAGGAGGGACGATCATTCCCAGTGATCATGGAACGCACCCCGTACGGAAAGCACCTCGACAGCCGCACTGAACGCGAACCGGGAAGCACGGGCCCCATGTCGCGGGAAGAGGTCGCCACGTATTTTGTGGCCCAAGGCTATATCGTTGTCTACCAGGATTGCCGCGGCAGGTACGGCTCCGAAGGAACGTTCACCAAATACCTCAGCGAAGCCGACGACGGCCACGACACCTGCGCATGGATAGTCCGCCAGCCCTGGTCCAACGGCAAGATAGCGACCAAGGGCCTTTCCTACGCGGCGCATACACAAATGGCACTGGCGTCCACGGGCGCGCCGGGCTTGGTGGCGATGTATGTCGACTCCGGCGGGTTTTCAAACGGCTACCAAAGCGGCATTCGCCAGGGCGGGGCTTATGAGTTGAAGCAGGCGGCCTGGGCCGTCCTCTTCGCATCCAGCATCGCCCAGAGGTCGGGAAACACGGCTGTCGCGAGCACATTGAAGAATATCGATGTCGACGACTGGTTCAGGAGAATGCCGTGGCGCCGCGGGAATTCCCCGCTTTCCGAAACACCCGAGTATGAAGAGTTTCTCTTCGACCAATGGGAGCGGGGCTCGTTCGATGAGTACTGGAAGCAGCCCGGCATCTATGCGGAAGGCTTCTACCATCACCTGAAAGATGTAGCCACGGTTCACATGTCTTCCTGGTACGACGTCTATACGCGCACCGCGGCCGAGAACTACATGAGCCTCAAGAAGATGGGCGCACCCGTGCAACTCGTCTTCGGCCCGTGGGTGCACGGCAACCGCTGGTTGAGCTATTCAGGCGATGTGGACTTCGGCGAACAATCCACCTTCGGCCCTCACCTTGCGGCGACTTTTCTCGAAGCCAGGCTGAAGTGGTTTGACCGCTGGCTCAAAGGCCTGCCGGCCGCCGAAGAGGATGCACCGGTGCGGCTGTTTGTCATGGGAGGCGGCTCGGGCAGGAAGAATTCTGAAGGACGGCTTGACCACGGCGGCCGCTGGCGCTCCGAGCAGGATTGGCCGATTCCAGATGCGCAGTACAAGCCCTACCACCTGCACACCAATCGTTCTCTTTCGCTCGCCATCCCGCAGGGCGATACCGGCGTCTTGCAGTATCGCTTCGACCCGGAAAACCCGGTGCCCACTTTGGGCGGCGGCGTGGTTTCCCGCCCGCCCGGGATACTGGCCGGTGCCTTTGACCAGACGACCGATGAGCGCTTCTTTGGCTGCGCGGAACCCTTCCACCCCTTGACGGACCGTGATGACGTGCTTTCCTTTTCCACCGATCCGCTGCCGCAAGACATTGAAATCACAGGGCCTGTGGTGGCGAATCTATGGATATCTTCCGATTGCCCCGACACGGATTTCACCGTCAAGCTGGTCGATGTCTACCCGGCCAACGAAGACTATCCAGATGGTTTTGCGATGAACCTCACCGACGGGATTTTGCGGGTGCGGTACAGGGACTCATGGGAGAGCCCGGAGTTGATGACGCCCGGAACCATCTATCCCATACGCATTGAGGCTTTTCCCACCAGCAACCTTTTCAAGGCCGGGCATCGCATCCGGGTTGACATYTCGAGCAGCAACTTCCCACACTTTGACGTCAACCCGAACACCGGGGATCCTGAAGCCCAGGCGACGACAAGCAGAGCGGCTCTCAACAAGGTGCATATGAGCAGCCGGTACCCATCGCACGTGGTGCTTCCCGTGATCCCGAAGCGTTCTTGATCAAGTGAAGCGAGGACCTGAGGCCCTGCGCCACAGTCAGGCCGCGGACGCGCCGGCGCGGTAGCCGAGCTCCGCCGAAAGGTCGTCGGCCGCCGCGCACAGCGGCTTTGCCAGCTTTTCAAGCCCTTTGGGCGTAATGCGGCTTGAAGGAATCGAGATTGCCATGGCTGCGATGACTTTTGACGTGCCGTCGCGAACCGGCGCAGCAATGGAGAGGACCTCCGTTGCGATTTCGCCCAGGGACGTGGCGTAGCCCTGCTTGCGGATCTTAATCAGCTCCTCGTTCCATTTGGAGCGCTGGACGATGGTGTTGGTGGTGAACTTCTGGAAGTCCTGGGCAAAGAACTCGTTCAGAAATTCCGTGGACGCGTAGGCCAGCAACACCTTTCCGGAGGCGCCGCCGTGAAGAGGCCTTCTCATGCCGACGGAGCCGTGGATGCGCACATCGTGGGTGGAGTCCCACCGCGCGACGGACACCGACTCAAAGCCGTCGCGCACGCGGATCTGCACAATCTCGTTGAACTGGCTGGCCAGCTGCTGAAGGTATTTGCCGGCTTGCCGCACCAGGCTGACCTGCTCATCGGCGGCGAGCCCCACCAGCAAGGCGTTGTAGCCCAGGTGGTATGTGGCGGCATCACCTGATCGCTGCACGAAACCGCGCCGCTCCAGCGTGCTGAGAAGGCGGAACGCCCTGGCCTTGGTGATTTCCGATCTTTTGGAAAGCTCGGTCACGCCCAACCCCGGGTTCTGGGCTACGAGCATCAATAAGCCGAGTGCTTCATCTACCGACGCGACGTTATAGTCCATTGCCTTCTTTGGCGCCGATTTGCTTTCGGCGGTTGTGTTTGAATTAGCGAAGCATTCTACCGTCCGGGCTCAATACGATGATGTCGACATATGACGAGCCCGAGTGATTGTTCGGAGAAAAATTGATGCTGAATCCGCCAAGATTCAGGTCTCTCAATGACTCCAAGGATCGTTTGATCTTTGCCGAAGCCGGGTTAGGCCCGGCGCGCTTCAAGCCTTCGGCCAACACCCTGGCCGCGATGTAGCCCTCGGTCACCGCCAGGTTCAAGTCGGACCCCGGTGCGCCATATTTTCTGTGGTCCTCCTGCATCTCCCTCACCAGAATGGACGTCTTGCTGGAGGGATCGGGGACAACCAGCGCTATGCCCAGGCCGTAGGCCGCCTGTTTGCCGATTCTTTTCACAACGGCGGCGCCATCAGTCACCGAAAGCGCAACGACAAACGCCGAGCTTGCGCCCTGGCGGAAGCTTTTGTAGAACTCGGCGGTCGCGGCGCTCGTCGCCACGGCGATCACCGCGTCGGGTTTCGCTTTGAGAATCGTTGTGACCGCCTCGCCGACGTTGGTCGTGCCGTATTCGTAGCTCGCGGTGCCGGAGAGCTGCAGGTTTTTTGCCTTGATGGCGCGCAGTGCCCGGTCATAGCCCTCGATCCCGAACGGGCTCTTCTCGTAGAGAACCGCGATGCGTTTGTGCCCGATGATGCCCATGTGGGACACAATCTTCTGTACCTCCTGGGCATAGTTGGCGCGCGTATGAAAAATCCAGGGATCCACCGGCTCATGAAGCGAAACGGCTCCCGTGCGAGGCCCTACCAAAGGGATGCCGGCTGCGGCGAGCACCTTTTCCCGAACGAGGGCCTCCACCGGGGCGGTTCCGGAAAAACCAATGAGCGCGACAGGCTTCTCTTCCTGGAGGATCTCCCGGGTTTTCTCCACCGAGTCGGCGCCCTCCGGCCCGCGGTCCCTGGTGACGAGCTTCAGCCTTGCCCCGTTGATGCCACCCCGGTCGTTCACGGCATCGAAATACAGCTGAACGCCCACCTTGACCTGGCTCGCCGCAGAGGCTGGGTCCTTGAGCTGGCCGACCTGGCCTATCACGATGTCTTGCGGAGCGGATGAAGCAACGGCGCTGGCTGTCGCCAGAATGCTTGTGATGATCCAACGTTTAATCGACATGGCTATGCCTTCCAAAATAATGAAACCTGTTTAGGCATTCCTGTTGCCTATGACAAAAAGCCCGCCGGCGGCGGGCTTTGCGAACCGGATGTTCAGGCCGGTTCCTGTGGCCTTCAGAAGTTGTGCTGGATGCCGACGCCGTAAACGCGAATCACGTCATTGGCCACGCGGTTGTTCGGGTCCTGGCGGTCATAAAAGGCGTAGAGCGAGGTGCGATTGCTCATCTTGTAGGAGTAGCCTGCCTGGAAGCGCTTGAGCTTGGCAGCCGGATCGCTCTGCACGTCCTTGCGGATGTAGTTGGCCATGACCTTGCTGTTGGGCGTCAGGTCCCACGAAGCCCCGATCATCTGCGCATCGACCTTGCTGCGTGACAGCGGGCCGCCCGCGAAGTTGTCGCGGTTGTAGACCGCCCAGGCACGGACCTCGCCGAAGTCGTAGGAGCCGACCAGCATCCACTTGTTCTTGAAGTCATTGAGCAGCGCGCCGCCGCGCTTGCTGTCCGTGCCGTAGCCAAAGCCCAGGCCCAGCGGGCCGCCGCCCTCGCCGTAGCTGACCGAGACATCGGTCTGCTTGTAATCGCCCTCAAAGCGAATCGGGCCCGCGGGAGTTTCCGCCAAGCCTTCACCGTTGAGGTAATGGC
>NZ_JBFUGK010000020.1:0-99442 GCF_056402935.1 Polaromonas sp. P3_B1 | reverse complement strand
TCTTCACTGTGTTGCGAGCCAGGCCTGTACGCCTTGAGATCTCGCGGATGGACATCTGATCCCTCAATGCCCATCGCCTGATGACATTCAATGTCGCCACGTCTATCACTCCTAATTTCCCCTGCTTTTAAAACAAGCAGGGTAGTGCCTACGTGGGTCAGTTTTGGATGGAAATTACTGCGCTAAGTGGGTCAGATTTCGACGGAATTCAACAATCGTCAACCCTCAGGACCGTCGCCCGCACCCTTTGGGCCAACTCCGAGGCCATTTCAACGGTCACACTGTCGAGCTTCTGGGGCGCTAGTAGACGGCGCTTGTGCTTGAACTCCTCCAGCAGTTTTGCCCGCTCCTGAGTAGCCAGCAGCGAGGCTTCTGTGTAGTTGCTTGTTTCGAGTGATTGGACCAGCTTGCTTTTGTTGCCGTAGGTCACCTTGAGGTCAAGGGGAACAACAACACGTAGCTGATAAACGCCTGCGCGCAGGAAGAGTCCGGGTAGTTTTGCCACGTCAGTTTTAGTCATGTCGAATTATCAAAGTGACACACCGAACTGACACACGAGAGGCCCGGAAAGCCGCTACAGGCTTGAAACCCACGTAATCATTGGGTTTCAAAGTGATAAGGTGACGAGCCTTGACCCCGGCACTGGCTCCACAGTTAGGGCTGCTTGGTTCCCCACCTGACCCGGTTGGCCGCTTTACCATGCGGGAAGGCCCGTCACCCACGATTGTAAGGGACTTGGGAATGACCCTTGCATCGTGGGGAACATAGTCCGGCAACGCTCCCCGAAACACTGGCCCCGGCAATTTAGAATGGCCGGATGTCCTATCTCGTTCTAGCCCGCAAATACCGCCCCAAAAATTTCTCGGAAATGGTGGGGCAGTCGCATGTGGTGCAGGCTTTGGGCAATGCGCTGGCGACGCAGCGTTTGCACCATGCTTACCTGTTTACCGGCACGCGGGGCGTGGGCAAGACGACGATCTCGCGCATCCTGGCCAAGTCGCTCAATTGCCTGGGCCCGGACGGGCAGGGCGGCATCACCGCCACGCCCTGCGGCGTGTGCCAGGCCTGCACCGACATCGACAGCGGGCGCTTTGTGGATTACACCGAGCTGGACGCGGCGTCCAACCGCGGTGTCGATGAAATCGCGCAGCTGCTGGAGCAGGCGGTTTACAAACCCGTGGTGGGCCGCTTCAAGGTCTTCATGATCGACGAAGTTCACATGCTCACGAACACGGCCTTCAACGCCATGCTCAAGACGCTGGAGGAGCCGCCCGAATATTTGAAGTTCGTGTTGGCCACGACGGACCCGCAGAAAGTGCCGGCCACGGTGCTGTCGCGCTGCCTGCAGTTCAACCTGCGGCCCATGGCGCCCGAGACGGTGCTCGAACATTTGACGCAGGTGCTGGCCGTGGAAAACGTGCCGGCCGAGCCGCAGGCCCTGCGCCTCCTGGCGCGCGCGGCGCGCGGCTCCATGCGCGATGCGTTGTCGCTGACCGACCAGGCGATTGCCTTCGGCTCGGGTTCGCTCGAAGAAGCCAGCGTGCGCACCATGCTGGGCAGCGTGGACCGCAGCTATGTGTATCGCCTGCTGGACGCGCTGGCGCGCGGTGACGGCAAGACCGTGGTGGAAACCTCGGAGGCGCTGCGCCTCAACGGCCTGAGCGCGGCCTCCACGCTCGAAGAAATGACGACGGTGCTGCAGCGCATGGCGGTGCTGCAGGCCGTGCCTGAGATGGGCGAGGGCGGCGACGATGCCGACCCGGACATCGCCGAGACGGCCCGGCTGGCGCGTGCGCTGCCAGCCGACGAAACCCAGTTGCTCTACAGCCTGTGCCTGCATGGCCGCGGCGAGTTGGGCCTGGCGCCGGATGAATATGCAGGCCTGACCATGGTGCTGTTGCGTCTTCTGGCCTTCAAGCCATCGGCTTCGGCCGCCAGCCATGCGGGGGGTGCCGCCGAGCCCGGAAAAAAGCCTCAGCCTGAGGTGACGCGGGCTCCAGCGCCCGCGCCGGCCCCCGTTGCTGCGGCTGCACCGCCAGCTGCAGCTCCCACCTTTGAAAGACGGCCGCCCGTGGCACCGCCAGCATCGGCGCCACAGGCACCCCAGGCGCCGGTGGCTCAGGCCGAGCGTGCGCAAGCCGCTCCCCATTACGCCGCAAGCGCACCGGCCATGCCTGAGCCTGCGCCTGCGCCCGTGCAGGCTGTTCCCCAGCCGCCGCAACAGCGTCCGCCTGCCAGTGCGCCTTCAACAACGCCCCCGCCGCTGGTGCCCGTACCTCTGGGCGAAGCCTGGGGTCAGCTAGTCAACCAACTGGTCGCGGCCGAGGCGGTGGCAGCCCTGACGCGCGAGCTGGGCCTGCAGTCGGAACTGCGCAGCCAGGACGGCGGGCTGTGRACGCTGCGCGTGGAGCGCGAGTCGCTGAACCAGGCGGCCGCGCGCGAAAAGTTGCAGGCCGCGCTGCAAACCCATACCGGCGATCCAGCCCTCAAGCTCGCGGTGGAAGTCGGCCCCGTCACCGACACCCCGGCGCGCCGCAATGGCGCGGCCGCGGCCGAGCGCCAGCGCGCGGCCGAGGAACTGATACAAAACGATCCGCTGGTACAGGACATGATGCGCGACTGGGGCGCGAAAATTGTCCCCGGCAGCATACGGCCGCTGGCGGCCAAGTCGATATGATCAAAGTCAACGGCCAGCGGTAGCACGCATTTCCCAACACCCGACATCCTCCCATTTCACGATCAAAAGGAAGACTCCATGTTTAACAAAGGACAACTCGCAGGCCTCATGAAGCAGGCGCAGGCCATGCAGGACAACATCAAGAAAGCCCAGGACGAACTGGCTTTTGTGGAAGTGACGGCCGAAGCCGGTGCCGGCCTGGTGAAGGTCACCATGACCTGCAAACACGACGTCAAGCGCATCGAGATCGACCCCAGCCTGCTGGCCGACGACAAGGACATGCTGGAAGACCTGGTGGCCGCGGCTTTCAACGCCGCCGTGCGCAAGGCCGAGGAAGTCAGCCAGGAAAAAATGGGCAAGCTCACAGCCGGCCTCCCACCCGGCATGAAGCTCCCCTTCTGACGGCTACTGCGCGGGCTCATGGCGGCGTTGCGGGTCCCGATCAGGCCATCCTCATGCACCTCAAGTGCATTCCGGTGGCCTGACACCCGCGCCTTGCCCTGAACCCGCTCGCTACACCTTTGTCCTTTATTCATTTCAGGCTGTTTTCCCCTCCACATGGCTGACTCCAACGCTCTCGAAGGCCTCACTCAGGCGCTGCGCAAGCTGCCGGGCGTGGGCGCCAAGTCGGCCGCGCGCATGGCGTTCCACCTGCTGCAGCACGACAAGCCGGGTGCCTTGCAGATCGCGCGCGCGCTCGAGCATGCGGTCGGCAGCGTGCGGCATTGCAGCCTGTGCAACACGCTGACCGAGCAGGCGCTTTGCAGCACCTGCGCGAACCCGCAGCGCGACCGCAGCAAGCTCTGCGTGGTCGAAACCCCGGCCGACCAGGCGGCGCTGGAGCGCACGCTGGCCTACAAGGGCCTGTACTTTGTGCTCATGGGCAAACTGAGCCCGCTGGACGGCATAGGCCCGAATGACATCGGCCTGCAAAAACTGTTCGACCGCGTGGTGCCAAAAGACGAGCGCGGTGAGGCGCTGCCGCCGGCTTCACGCGAGGTGCAGGAAGTGATCCTGGCGACCAACTTCACGGCCGAGGGCGAGGCCACGGCGCATGTGATTGCACAGGCACTTAAAAGCCGCGGCGTGCAGGTGACGCGCCTGGCGCGCGGCGTGCCGGTGGGCAGCGAACTTGAATACGTGGACCTGGGCACGATAGCCCATGCGCTGGTGGACAGGCGCTGAGGGGCGCCGACCCGCGCGCCTGCCGGGCCTGCATGACGACACAACAACAAACGGAAGGAAACCAACATGACTTTTGCACGCTTCACCATCGCCTATTGGTGTGTCCTGATCGCGGCGCTGTTGCCGATCGCCTGCGCGGCGCTCGCCAAGTACGGGATGATGAGCACCCCCCGGCGCGACGGTGGCTTCGATAACCATAACCCGCGCGGCTGGCTGGCCAAACAGACCGACTGGCGTGGCCGCGCCAATGCGGCGCAGCAAAACACCTTTGAAGCGCTGCCGTTTTTCTTCGCGGCGGTGATCATTGCGCACATACTGCAGTCCGCGCAGACGCGGCTGGACATCCTGGCGCTGCTCTTCGTTTTTCTGCGCATCGCCTACATCATGATGTACGTGGCAGACCTGGCCAAGGCACGCTCGGCAGTTTGGGCCGTCGCGCTCTTCGTCAATATCCTGATTCTGGTTTCAGCGTACCGCTGAGCCCTAAAGCAGTTATGCCACACGCGGTAACCTTTGGTAACCGCAACGCCTGATTTTTGGTAAAAACCCGCACGGGATGTCCCCGATGCGGGCTTTTTTACGTCTCGATAAGCTTGTGTCATTCACAAGAAAAGAGGCTTTGCATGAACCGCCCACCCCTGATTTCCCGTCGTGGCTTTGCCGGCGGCACCGCGCTGGCCGTGGCGACGCTGGCATTGCCTTCGCTGCGCGCCCAGCCCAAACTTGAAAAGAGCAAGATCGCGATTGCGGTCGGCGGCAAGGCCGCGTTTTATTACCTGCCACTCACGATTTCCGAACAGCTGGGCTACTTCAAGGCCGAGGGCCTGGACATCGAGATCAGTGATTTCGCGGGTGGCGCGCGTGCGCTGCAGGCGGTAGTCGGCGGTTCGGCTGATGTGTGCTCGGGCGCGTTTGAGCACACCATCAACCTGCAGGCCAAGAACCAGATGTTCCAGGCCTTTGTGCTGCAGGGCAGGGCGCCGCAGATCGCCTTCGGCATCTCAACGAAGACCATGCCCAACTACAAGACGCTGGCCGACCTCAAAGGCAAGCGGATAGGCGTGTCGGCGCCGGGCTCGTCGACCAACATGATGGCCAACCTGGTGCTTTCGCGGGCCGGCCTCAAGCCCAGCGACGTGAGTTTCATCGGCGTGGGCACGGCCGCCGGCGCGCTGACAGCGCTGCGTTCGGGCCAGATCGACGCCATGAGCAACACCGACCCGGTGATGACCATGCTGGAGCAAAAAGGCGAGGTCAAAATCATCAGCGACACGCGCACCCTCAAGGGCACGACCGAGGTGTTCGGCGGCTCCATGCCGGCGGGCTGCCTCTACGCACCGCTGGAGTTTGTGCAAAAGCACCCCAACACCTGCCAGGCGATGGCCAATGCCATCGTGCACGGCCTCAAGTGGCTGCAGACCGCCGGCCCCGGTGACATCATCAAGACCGTGCCCGAAAGTTATCTGCTGGGCGACCGCGCGCTCTACCTGGCATCCTTCAACAAGGTGCGCGAGTCGATTTCGCTGGACGGCATCATTCCCGACGACGGCGCGCGCACCGCGCTCAAGGCGCTGGCCAGCTTCGACCCCAGTATCAGGGCCGACAAAATAGACATCGCCAAGACCTATACCAACGAGTTTGCGCGCCGCGCGAAGGATCGCTTCAAGGCCTAGCACCGCCCCTGCTGGTGGTCGAGCCCGCCCGTGCTGATGTCGAAAATACACGAAGCGAAAAGCTTGGGCCCCGTCTTTTGCCAGCAGGGGCCGCGGGACTGGCTTTGCCAGACCGCAGGCGCAGCGCCCCCTTGGGGGGCAGCGCATTACACGAAGCCGAAGGCGAAGTGAAAAGCGTGGGGGCCTATCTCCGCGCAAGCAGCTTGCTGTAAGCTCCCGCCATGCCCGAACCCGACAACGCCTGCGCCCTGGAGCTGATCGACATCAGCTGCACCTTCCGCTCACGCGACGACGCGGCCCAGCGCTACACCGCCGTCAGCAACACCACTTTGCGCATCAACGCGGGCGAGTTCGTCTCGGTCGTGGGGCCCACGGGTTGCGGCAAGTCCACGCTGCTCAATATCGGCGCGGGCCTGCTGCAGGCCTCGTCGGGCGAGGTCAAAGTCTTTGGCGCGCCGCTGGCCGGCATCAACAGCCGCGCCGGTTATATGTTCCAGACCGAGGCCTTGATGCCCTGGCGCAGCGCGCTGGCCAATGTGATGATGGGCTTGCAGTACCGCGGAATTCCGGATGCGGAGGCACGCCGCCAGGCCCAGGGCTGGCTGGAGCGCGTAGGCCTGGCCGAGTTCGGCGACCGCTACCCGCACCAGCTTTCGGGCGGCATGCGCAAGCGCACCGCGCTGGCCCAGGTGCTGGCGCTGGACCCGGACATCATCCTGATGGACGAACCCTTTAGCGCGCTCGACATCCAGACCCGCCAGCTGATGGAAAACGAAGTGCTGGAACTCTGGGCTGCCAAAAAGAAGGCCGTGCTCTTCATCACCCATGACCTCGACGAGGCGATTGCCATGAGCGACCGCGTGGTCGTGCTGTCGGCCGGCCCGGGCACACATCCCATAGGCGAGTTCGCCATAGACCTGCCGCGCCCGCGCGATGTGGCCGAGGTGCGCCACCACCCGCGTTTTGTGGAGCTGCACACGCAGATCTGGAATGTGCTGCGCGACGAGGTGCTCAAGGGTTATGCGCAACAGCTCAAGAAAGCCGCATAAGAATCACTATGTGGCGGCATCTCAAGCCTTCCGAAAAAAACCTGCGTGCCTGGCAAGTCTGTTTGCTGGTCATCATCCTGCTGGTCTGGCACGCCGTTTCGCGCGACCAGAAGATTGCGTTTTTCCTGGGCGAGCCCATCAAGGTGGCGGGCCGGGTCTGGAGCTGGTTCATGCCTTTCGGCTTCGGCCCCAGCGCCTTGTTTCCCGACGGCCTGCCGGGCAATGCCGATATCTATTTGCATCTGGGCACCACCTTGCTGGAGACCGTGCTGGCCTTCGGCATAGGCACGGTGCTGGGCCTGGCCTGCGGCCTGTGGCTGGCGCTCGCGCCCACGGCCAGCGCCATCCTGGACCCTTACATCAAGGCGGCCAACTCCATGCCGCGCGTGATCCTCGCGCCCATCTTTTCGCTGTGGCTGGGCCTGGGCATCTGGAGCAAGGTGGCGCTGGCCGTCACGCTGGTGTTTTTTATCGTGTTCTTCAACGTCTACCAGGGCGTGAAGGAGGTCAGCCCGGTGGTGCTGGCCAATGCCCGCATGCTGGGCGCCAACCAGCGCCAGCTGCTGCGCACCGTGTATTTGCCCAGCGCCACCAGCTGGGTGTTCTCGAGCCTGCACACCTCGGTGGGCCTGGCTTTTGTGGGCGCGGTGGTCGGTGAATACCTGGGCTCGGCGCGAGGGGTGGGCTACCTGATTTTGCAGGCCGAGGGAACCTTCGACGTCAACACCGTGTTCGCCGGCATTGTGGTGCTCACGGCCTTTGCGCTGGTGCTGGACGGCATTGTGGGCCGGCTCGAAAAGCGCCTCATGAAGTGGCAGCCGCGCAGCGGCGAGACGGAAAAGCTCTGACGGAAAACCTTGGCGTTTTCCCCTGTACCGCAAACTTCCTGCCGTCCTACAGCGCCAGGCGAGTTGCTTCCTTAGAGTCAAAACCGGGCTTGCCCCGTTCCATGCCCTCGCGCCGCGCAAGGGAAGGAGCGGGCAAGCCGGCATCCAAAACTCCAAGGAAAACGCCATGAACCTCTCGCTCAGCATAGGGCCGCTGATGTCCCTGATCGCCGGCATCCTGATCCTGATCATTCCGCGCCTGCTCAATTACATCGTGGCCATCTACCTGATCGTCATCGGCCTGGTTGGCCTGTTCGGCCTGGGCACACTCAAGCTTTAGCCATCGCCGGAGTTAAGGTGCCCTGGCGTGCCCTGGCGCCTTAGCGCTTTTTCGATTTCACGACAGGCTTGGCCGTGCCGCGCTTGACGGCCTTGACGCCGGCCTTGCCGCGGCCGTGGCTGGCCGAGGCGGCATGGCTTTTGACCGGCAGGAAGACCACCACCGGGTGGCCCAGCTTGAAGGCGCTGGAGGCGCTGACGTGGTTCCACTCGGCCACATTGGCGGCGCTCAGGCCGTAGCGCTTGGCAATGGTGGCCACCGACTCGCCCTTTCGCGCTTTGACGGTGGTGCGCCGCGTCACGACTTCGGGCGCGAAGGACACCTGGGCGGTGTCGGCAACATGGGAGGTGACGTCGGTTTCAACCTTGGCCGAGCGCGGCACCAGCAACGTGGAGCCGGCCTTGATCAGCATGCGCGGCGGGATGTTGTTGACGCCGCGCAGGTCGGTTTCGCTCATGCCGGTGCGGCGCGCTGCTTCAGCCGGGCTCATGGTGCTCGGGGCGGTCCAGGCCGTCCAGCTCGCGTACTGGCCCTGGCTGTAGGCCTCGAAGTTGCGCTGGAACACCGTGGCGTTGTCCCAGGGCAGCAGGATTTGCGGCGTGCCGGCCGCGATGATGACAGGGCGGTGCGCCGAGGGGTTCAGCGCCTTGAAGTCCTCGATCTTGACGTCCGCCAGGCGCGCGGCCAGCGCCACGTCGATGTCGCGCGTGATCAGCACCTGCTGGAAGTAGGGGTGGTTTTCGATCAGCGGCAGTTCGGTGCGGAAGGCCTGCGGGTTGGCGACGATGTTCTTGACCGCCTGCAGCTTCGGTACATAGAGCCGGGTTTCGGCCGGCATGTTGAGGTCGGAATAGCTGGTGCCCAGGCCGGCCCTTTGATTTTTGGCGATGGCGCGGCTCACGCTGCCTTCGCCCCAGTTGTAGGCTGCCAGCGCCAGGTGCCAGTCGCCGAACATGCCGTAGAGTTTTTGCAGGTAGTCCAGCGCGGCACGGGTGGAGGCCAGCACGTCGCGGCGGTCGTCGCGGAAGGCGTTTTGCTTCAGGTCGAAATACTTGCCGGTGGCGGGCATGAACTGCCACATGCCGGCGGCCTTGGCGCTGGAAACGGCCTGTGGGTTGAAGGCGCTTTCGATGAAGGGCAGCAGGGCCAGCTCGGTCGGCATCTGGCGGCGCTCGAGTTCTTCAACAATGTGGAACAGGTATTTGCTGGAGCGCTCGGTCATGCGCTGGATGTAGTCAGGCCGGCTGGCGTACCACTGCTCGCGGTCGGTGACCAGTTCGTTTTGCAGGTCCGGCATCGCAAAGCCACGGCGTATGCGGTCCCAGAGCTCCTTGGGCGGCTCGGTCGAAGCGATCTGGCGCGAGCCGGCCTGGCCGGGCGTGATGGCCTGCAGCGGGCCGCTGGGCAGAAGCGGCTTGGCGGCCGGTGCGCCGCCGGTGGTCAGCACAGGGTCGCTCGGCAGGCCGGGCGCCTGTTGTGTGGCGCAGCCCGTGAGCAGCGCCGCCGCCAGCATCAGGGCCAGCGAAGCAAGGCGGAGAAGAGGGGAGGAGAAAGAATTCGAGGGGCCGGAAAAGCTCGAAAGACTGGTAACTGCAGTGGTGCGGGAGTGTGGCGTCATTTGAATTGGTTTTTCCACTGCCGGATGGCGGCAAATACGGTGGTGTCGTCATGGGCCGACGCATCAAAGTGCCGGGCAGCCTGCATGATAGTGGCTTGCCGGGTTCGCAAAAAGGGGTTGATCAGCAGTTCCTGCGCGATCGAGGTCGGCAAGGTCGGAACTTCCTGCTCACGCAGGCGTATGCATTTCGCCTGGTAGGCCGCCAGCTCAGCGTTGCCGGGTTCCACGGCCACGGCAAAGCGCAGGTTGGACAGCGTGTATTCATGGGTGCAGCAGACCACGGTGTTGCCGGGCAGGGCGGCGAGCTTGTCGAGCGAGGCCAGCATCTGCGCGGGCGTGCCTTCAAACAAACGCCCGCAGCCGCCCGAGAACAGCGTGTCGCCGCAGAACAGCAGGGGCTTGCCGTTGACGTCCTGCGTGTAATAGGCGATGTGGCCGGCCGTATGGCCCGGCACGTCCATCACCTGGAATTCAAGGCCGAGGGCGCGCGCCGTGTCGCCGCCTTTGAGGTGCGTATAAGGCTGTGGAATGCGCTCGGCGCCGGGGCCCCAGACCTGGGCGCCCGTGGCCTCGCGAAGGGCATCCACACCACCTGTGTGGTCCGCATGGTGATGCGTGACTAGAATCGACTCCAGCTGCAATGCGTGCTCGTCGAGCGCGCGCTGCACCGGCCCGGCATCTCCCGGGTCCACGACCAGGGCGCGCTTGCCGTCATGCAACAACCAGAGGTAGTTGTCATCGAAGGCGGGAATCGGGATCAAATGCATGCGGTGTCTCAGGACAGGTAGGACGGTTCTTGATGAGCTCTGAAATTATAGGTTTGACGGACTGGCTGAGGACGCCGCCTGGCGCTTATCTGCTGGGCTGGGAGCGTGCGCGTTTCGACGAGGCGGTCAGCGATGTTTTCGGCTACCACGCCCTGCAATTGGGCCTGCCTGAACTCGACGCGCTGCAGGCCAATCGCATGCCGCACAAATGGCTGGCCCTCGGGTCGGCGCCTTCCTCTTCCCCGGCCGAAGCGGCTACGGATGCGACTGCCGCCCCGGCCGCAAGTTCCCGGCGCGCGGCCTTGCTGACGGACTCTGATGCGCTGCCGTTTCCGGAGGCCAGCCTGGACCTGGTGGTGCTGCCGCACACGCTGGAGCTCAGCCGCGACCCGCACGCCACACTGCGCGAGGTCAGCCGGGTGCTGGTGCCGGAGGGCCGTGTGGTGATCAGCGGGCTCAACCCCACCAGTCTCTGGGGCCTGCGCCAACGGCGCGGCCACCTGTACCAGCGCTGGGGTTACGACAGCCTGTTCCTGCCCAAGACGGGAGAGTTCATCGGCTACTGGCGGCTGCGCGACTGGCTGCGGCTGCTGGACTTTGAGGTAGAGTCGGGGCGCTTCGGCTGCTACCGCCCGGCGCTGACCAGCCAGGCATGGCTGGACCGCTTCGAGTGGATGGATGCGGCGGGTGAGCGCTGGTGGCCGATTTTCGGCGCCGTGTATTTTCTCGCGGCGGTCAAGCGGGTGCGGGGCGTGCGTTTGCTCGAGCCGGCCTGGAAGACGCGCAAGGCGCCGGCTGCGGCGCCGGCGGTAGTCGCCAACAAGGAGCCGGCCACGCGAATGCGGCCACCGGCCTGAACCGGCCCCTTTCCCTTTCTTCGTTTTTCATTTTCAACAGCCGGGTGTCGTACGGGCCCCGGCGTTCTTCACAAGCAACACCAACGCATGACCGATCTATCCTCCAGCCCAACCGCCGCACCGCAGCCCGTCGTGATCTACACCGACGGCGCATGTAAGGGTAATCCCGGGCCCGGCGGCTGGGGCGTGCTGCTGTCCCAGGGCGGCACCCAGAAAGAACTGTTCGGCGGCGAGCTGGGCACCACCAACAACCGCATGGAAATGACCGCCGTCATCGAGGCGCTGGCGGCGCTCAAGCGGCCTTGCAGCGTGACGCTTTACCTCGACAGCGAATACGTGCGCAAGGGCATCACCGAGTGGATCCATGGCTGGAAGGCCAGGGGCTGGCGCACGGCCGCCAAGGCCCCCGTCAAGAACGTGGACCTGTGGCAGCGCCTGGACGCGCTGGTAAGCAGCAGCGGCCACAAAATCGACTGGCGCTGGGTCAAAGGCCATGCCGGCGATCCCGGCAACGAGCGCGCCGATGCGCTGGCCAACAAGGGCGTGGAGCGCGCGCTGGGCCGCTTGTAACAAGCACCTGGACCTGGGATCGGCGGTGGACCCGCGCGGGAACATGTGCGAAAAAATGCGCACCAAGCATGCACGGACGGCACATAACTCGTGCATTGCGGCATCCACCATAAGCGTACGTAGCATCCGCCCCATGGCGACCGCCGCCCGTTTGGTAAAGCCGTTGTAAAGCTACAGCGCTTGCCCCCGGCAAGGGCGAGAAAACGCTGCGCGCGCCATGGTGTCCTGCTACATTGGAAGTTTGTATCTCTTTGTATTACAAGTTTCTTCCCCATGGCATCCAAAGCAATCTACACAGCTGTCGCCGTCGCGGGCATCGCGGTCGCATCGGGCGCTGCCTGGTGGCTCCAGAAACCCAAGGCGGCGGACGCCGCAAGTGCCACGCCCTCGGCCGCCGGTAATAGCGCCAATGGTGCCAATGCGGGGAAACCGGTCACGGTAGAGGCCGCCAAGGTGGAGCTGGCCCGGTTGTCGGACGATACGCAGGCGGTAGGCAGCCTGCGTTCACGCCGCGGCGTGGTTTTGCGGCCCGAGGTCAGCGGGCGCATCACCCAGCTCAATTTCACCGACGGCCAGCGTGTGCGCAAAGGCCAGGTGCTGGTGCAGTTCGACGACCAGCTGCCGCTGGCCCAGGTGCAGCAAAGCCAGGCTGAACTCTCCATCGCCCGGGCCAACCAGAAGCGCAACCAGGAGCTGGTCGCGCAAAACTTCATCAGCCAGCGCTCCCTCGATGAAAGCGCGGCCAACCTGCAAGTGGCCGAAGCCAAGCTGTCGCTCGCCAAGGCCACGGCGGCGCGCCTCAAAATCCTCGCACCTTTTGACGGCATCGCCGGCATACGCCTGGTCAACGTGGGCGACTACCTCAAGGACGGTGCGGACATCGTCAACATCGAAGACATTGAAGCCATTTTTGTCGATTACCGCCTGCCCGAGCGCTTCCAGAACAAGGTCAAACGCGGGCAGACGGCCGTGCTCGACATCGACGCTTTGCCCGGCCGCAAGTACAACGCGCAAATCCAGGCCATAGACCCTTTGATCGATGCCAACGGCCGCTCCATCGGCGTTCGCGGCTGTATCGACAACCGTCAGCTGCAGCTGCGCCCCGGCATGTTCGCCCGCGTCAACACGGTCTTCGGTGTGCGCGAGAACGCCCGCGTGGTGCCCGAGGAGGCCATTGTTCCGCAGGGCGGCCGGCAGTTCGTCATCAAGCTGCTGGAAGGCCCGAATGAGCAGACCCGCACGACCAAACGCGTGGAGGTCAAGGTCGGCCTGCGCAGCCCGGGCAAGGTCGAGATTCTGGAAGGCCTGGAGGCCGGCGACACCGTGGTCGCTGCCGGCCAGCAGCGCGTGCAGCGCGACGGCACGCTGGTGACCGTGCTGGACCTGGCCGCCAATGCCTCTGCCCGCGCGGGGAATGCCGGCAATGGAAAATCCGCCGCTCCGGCTGCGGGGGCTTCAACTCCGGCTGCGGCGCCCGCCGCCGCCAATGCGCCGGCCGCCCCGGTGAAAACCGCCGCCGCGGAACCCGCGGCCCAGGCGCCGTTGGCCGGCCCCAACCCCTGCGGCGTGGTGGTGTCCGAAGCCCCGCGCGGCCTGGTGCCGGTGCGCAGTGTGACCCCGGCCGAGCGCGGCCCGTCAAGCCCGCCGGCGCGCGACCCCGCCTGAGCGGCCGCCGCAGTTTCCACAGATCTCCATGCAACTCGCTGAAGTTTCCATACGCCGCCCGGTCTTTGCCACCGTGCTGTCGCTGCTGATCGTGCTGATAGGGGCGGTCAGTTTCAACCGCCTGTCCGTGCGCGAGTACCCCAAGATCGACGAGCCCGTGGTGACCGTCAGCGTGCGCTACGCGGGCGCCTCGGCCGAGGTGATCGAATCGCAGGTCACCAAGCCGCTGGAAGACTCCATTGCCGGCATCGACGCGGTGGACGTGATCACCTCCATCAGCCGGGCCGACCAGGCGCAGATCAGCGTGCGCTTTCGCCTTGAGAAAGACGCCGACTCGGCCGCCGCCGAGGTGCGCGACCGTACCTCGCGCGTGCGCAACCGCTTGCCGCAGGCCATTGAAGAGCCGGTGATCGCCAAGGTCGAGGCCGACGCCTTCCCGGTCATCCAGGTGGCTTTTTCCAGCGACTCGCTGACGCCGCTGCAGATCAACGACCTGGTCAACCGCATCGTCAAGCCGCGCCTGCAGACCGTGACCGGCGTGGCCGACGTGCGCATCTTCGGCGAGCGCAAGTACGCCATGCGCATCTGGCTGGACACCGACAAGCTCGCTTCCTACAAGCTGACCACGCAGGACGTGGAAGACGCCATCAGCCGCAGCAACCTCGAGCTGCCGGCCGGCCGTATCGAGTCGCAGCAGCGCGAATTCAGCGTGACCTCGCAGACCGACCTGGTCAGGCCCGCGCAGTTCCGCGAGATCGTCATCAAGAACGTCAACGGCTTTTCCGTCAAGGTGCGCGACGTCGCGCGCGTGGAAGAGGGCGCGGCCGACGAGCGAACGGCGGTCAGGCTTAACGGCCGCTCGGCCGTCGCGGTCGGCGTGATCCGCCAGGCTACGGCCAACCCGCTGGACTTGTCCAAGGGCGTGCGGGAAGTCTTTCCCAAGCTCAAGGCCGACCTGCCGGCCGACATGCTGATCGACGTCGCCAACGACAACTCGGTGTTCATCGACCGCTCCGTGGGCAATGTGTACCACACCATCGCCGAGGCCATTGTGCTGGTGGCCCTGGTGATTTTTGTCTTCCTGCGCACGCTGCGCGCCTCGATCATTCCCATCGTCACGATTCCGGTGAGCCTGATAGGCACCTTCGCCATGATGGCCCTGGCGGGCTTCACCATCAACACGCTGACGCTGCTGGCGCTGGTACTGGCCATCGGCCTGGTGGTGGACGACGCCATCGTGATGCTGGAGAACATCTTCCGCCACATCGAGGAGGGCATGGACCCGTTCTCGGCCGGCATCAAGGGCGCACGCGAGATCGGCTTTGCGGTGGTCACCATGACGGCCACGCTGGTGGCCGTGTACGCGCCGCTGGCTTTCACGCCGGGCCGCACCGGGCGCCTCTTTGTGGAGTTCGCGCTGGCGCTGGCCGGCGCGGTGGTGGTGTCGGGCTTTGTCGCGCTCACGCTCACGCCCATGATGTGCACCCAGCTGCTCAAGCACAACCCCAAGCCCAACCGTTTTGACCGCTACATGGAGCAGGCCTTGACGGCTATCTCCGACCGTTACGGCGCGGTGCTGCGCTGGGTGGTCACCACACGCTATGTGCCTGAGGTGGAAGAGGGCAATGCCGGACGACCCTCCCTGGCCCAGCGGCTTAAGGGGTTTGCGCTGCAGGCACGCTGGATCGTCATCGGCGTGATGCTGCTCAGCGCCCTGGCCATCGCGCTGGTGTTCCCGAGCATGAAGCAGGAGCTTTCGCCGATTGAAGACCGTGGCGTGATTCTGGCCAACGTCAACGCGCCCGACGGCGCAACGCTGGACTACACCAACCGCTACGCGAAGGCGCTCGAAAAAATGGGCGAGCCTTTCCCCGAGTTCGACCGCATTTTCGCCAACGTGGGCAACCCCACGGTGGCCCAGGCCAGCGTGGTATACCGCACGGTCGACTGGGACAAGCGCGAGCGCTCCACCCTCGACATGGCGCGCGAGCTGCAACCCAAGTTCAATGCGCTGCCGGGCGTCACCGCATTCCCGATCACGCCGCCTTCGCTGGGCCAGGGCTTTCGCGAGCGGCCGCTCAATTTTGTGATCCAGACCTCCGACAGCTACCAGAACCTGAACACCGTGGTGCGCCAGATGCTGGAGGAGATCGCCAAAAACCCCGGTATCGTCTCGCCCGACGTGGACCTGCGGCTGAACAAGCCCGAGCTGCGCATCGAGGTCGAGCGCGACAAGGCGGCCGACCTGGGCGTCAGCGTGCAGGTGATCGCGAAGGCCATCGAAACCCTGCTGGGCGGGCGCAATGTGACGCGCTACAAGCGCGATGCCGAGCAGTACGACGTGATCGTGCAGACCGAGGCCAGCGGCCGCATCACGCCCGAGAACATAGACCGTATTTATGTGCGCGGCCGCAACGACGCGATGATTCCGCTGTCGGCGCTGGTGAAGATGCGCGAAAGCGTCTCGCCACGCGAACTCAACCATTTCGGCCAGCGCCGCTCGGTGTCCATCACGGCCAGCCTGGCCGGCGACTATTCGCTGGGCGAGGCGCTCAGATTCATGGACCAGACCGCCAACAAGGTGCTGAAAACCGGCTACAGCACCGACCTCAACGGCACCTCGCGCGAGTTCAAGAGCTCCCAGGGTGCGCTGGCGATTGTCTTCGTGCTCGCGCTGCTGTTTATTTTCCTGGTGCTGTCGGCGCAGTTTGAAAGTTTTATCGATCCGCTGGTCATCATGCTGTCGGTGCCGCTGTCCATGATAGGGGCCTTGCTCGCGCTCAAATGGTCGGGCGGCTCGCTCAATGTGTATTCGCAGATCGGCCTGATCACGCTGGTGGGCCTGATTACCAAGCACGGCATCCTGATCGTGGAGTTCACCAACCAGCTGCGCGGGCAGGGGCTGGAGATGATTGATGCGCTGGTCAAAGCGTCGGCACAGCGCCTGCGGCCCATCATGATGACGACAGGCGCCATGGTGCTGGGCGCCTTGCCGCTGGCCCTGGCCAAAGGCGCGGGCGCTGAAAGYCGCACCCAGATCGGCTGGGTCATTGTGGGCGGCATGTCCCTGGGCACCTTGCTCACCGTGTTTGTGGTGCCCACCATGTACACCCTGTTTGCCCGCAAGGCCATTCCGGGCGCCAACAAGGCCGTGGCCAGGGAAGAGCCGGATGCGCACCTTGAGCACCCGGAGTACGTGGCGAAATGACCGGAAGGTCCCGCGTATTCCTGGCCGGGGTCCCGGCATGGCGGTGAGAATGCCGTTTTGACCGCGACCCCCGCGGGCCGGATCCGTACAACTGTTTCTTTCCTGATTGCGTTCCTGCTTGCAGGGGCCCATGCGGCTTCCGCGCAAGCCCAGGAGGCGCCGGAAGCCGGGACCTATGGTGTGCAGTTCCTCTGCTCACCGTCCCAATTGGCGCAACTCAGCCCCAAGATGTTTCGTTACCTCCAGCAGCTAGGCATCCCGGCCCGCCTGGTTCAGGAAACCTTCGACAAGCCGCGCGGCACCATGACCTATTCCCTGCTGGGTTCAGGTACGACCGTGAGCACCCTGTTTCTGGCGCAGCGCCCGGAGCTGGCGATCAAGGACGAGGTGGTGTTTCTGCCCGTGAAAAACAACAGGACACGCAAGCTCAAGACCGTCTCCAAAAAAGAGGTCCTGCTGGCCTTGCTGCACCCAGGGCGCTTGACCGAGTTCAGGGGAAAGGCCTGCGATGTGCAGGCCCTGGCCGACCATGTCGGCATTCGCCAGAACACCGTGGTCTGGGCCGAGGTGCTGGAATGGGGCTGGCCCGAGGGCGGTCCCGCAAAATGGAATGCCCGCTACTGGGTCAATGGGACGCCCAGGCTTCGTACCCCCTTGCATCAAGCCCTCAATGACATGTTTTTTGAGCAGGGGAAATACCACATAGGCTGCTACGCCGCGACCAAGGTGGTGTTTGCCCAAGGTGCGCTGGACTACTTTCGCCGCGTCAAGGGGGATGCCGGCAAGGCGCGCGGCGTGGAGCAGCGGCTGCTGGCCGACGGGGAACCGCTGGTGGACGTGGAGCCCGGCGGCATGTGGAGTTTTGAAGCTGATTTTGACCCGCTGGAGCTGGAGCGGCCGGGCAAGGTCTTGCGCATGGTGGGCGGGGTTGCCGCCGGCAACTTTGTTCCGGGCGACTGGATTTATTTTCTGAACACCGACCCGCGCACCAGCCAGAAGACGGGGTACGAAGGCTCCAACGCCATCTACCTGGGAGGCAACCGGTTTGACGACTATTACAACGACAACGACCACCACTACACCTACCAGGAAAAACTCAGTGAGGTCTACCAGTGGCGCCATGACGTTTTCAGCCGGAGCCGCGACGCCGAAAAAATACAGCACCTGGCCGAGCAGGACTATGAGCGCCTGAACGCCACGCCGGAAAAAGGCGGCTTGCTGATGGGTTTTCGGGTCGTGCCCTATTTTTTCGGCTACGAAGACTTGCCCCCGCTACCAGCTCCCCGCAACGACTAGGCCCTCCCGGCGCCGCGCGTCTGATGGATTACAGGGCGCCGTCAAACATCAGCACATCGACTTCATCACCTACGGCCACATTGCCTTGCGCATGGTGCAGCACGATCAAGCCGTTGGCCTCTGCCATGGAGCGCAGCACACCCGAGCCCTGGCTGCCTGTGGTTTTGACCTGCAGCGAGCCGTCGGCCGCGGTGGAGACCCAGCCGCGCTGGTATTCGGTGCGGCCGGCTTTTTTGCGCATGGGCTCCAGGCTGCGGGCCTTGAGCAGCGGCGGCTGCGCGGCGCCGGCGCCCATCATCTGCAGCAGCGCAGGGCGCACAAAGGCCAAAAAAGTCACCATCACGGCGACCGGGTTGCCGGGCAGTCCGAACAGGATGGCGCCGTTGGGGTTGCCACCGCCGGCGGGTGGGATGCGGCCCACTGCCATGGGCCGCCCTGGCCGCATGGCAATGCGCCAGAAGGCCACGTCACCGAGTTTTTTCATCATGGCCTTGGTGAAGTCGGCCTCGCCCACGCTGACGCCGCCCGAGGTGATGATGGCATCGGCCCGCGCGGCGGCCTCGGTGAAAGCCGCTTCGAGCAGGGCCGGCTCGTCGCGCACCACGCCCATGTCGATGACTTCGCAGCCCAGGCGGCTCAGCATGCCGAAGACGGTGTAGCGGTTGCTGTCGTAGACCGCGCCTTCGCGCGGTGCTTCACCCAGCGAGAGAATCTCGTCGCCGGTGGAAAAGTAGGCCACGCGCAGCGGCCGGCAGACGGGCAGGGTGGGCAGGCCCAGGGAGGCTGCCAGGCCTAGCCGGGCCGGCGTGAGGATTTCGCCCTTGCGCAGCGCCGGCAGCCCTTGCGCCAGGTCCTCGCCGCGCAGGCGGCGGTTGTCGCCGGCGCGCAGCAGGCCGGGCGGGATGCTGATGCTGCCGTCCGGATGCTGCTTGACGAATTCCTGCGGCACCACGGTGTCCAGGCCGGCGGGCATGATGGCGCCGGTCATGATCTTCACGCACTGGCCGGCTTGCACGCTGCCTTGCCAGGCCTTGCCGGCCAGCGCCGTGCCGTCGGCGACCCTCAGGTCCAGCGCCGTGCCGGTGGCCAGCTGGCTGCCGTCAAAGGCAAAACCGTCCATGGCCGAGTTGTCATGGGGCGGAACGTCAAAAGGCGAGACCACGTCTTCGGCCAGCACGCGGCCCAGGGCTTCGAACAGCGGCAGCTTGATCGCGTCCTGGACGGGCGCCACCAAACGCGAGAGGAAGTCCAGCACCTGGCCGGCCGACAGGGCCTGCGGGTCGTAGCCTTGCAATTCGGCCGCGATCTGGTCCAGCGTCTTCACGGCAGGCGCGATTCGAGCTGGTGCAGCTCGGCCAGGGTGTTGGCGTTGAAAAAGCCGTGCGCGTCGTCGCCGGGCCGGTCAAAGGGCACGGACACGGTTTTGTGCTGCGCCGTCCATGCGTCTATCTTGCGGCCGCCGCCATGGGTGAAGCGCACCAGGCTTTCGAGCATATGGGTGCCCATCAGGCAAAACACCGGCTGCGGCCTCAGCTGGCCGTCTTCCTCGGGCGCGGCGGCCACGGCGAAGTCGGCCCCTTCGCGCACATAGGCTTCGGCCAGGCGTGCCACCAGGTCGTCAGGGAACAGCGGCGTGTCGCAGGGCACGGTCAGCAGGTAAGGCGTCTCGCAGCGCTCCAGGCCCGTGAGAAAGCCCGCCAGCGGCCCGGCGAATTCGCCCAGGCCCGTGCTGTCGGGCCAGACCGGCACCCCAAAGGCTTCGTAAGCGGCCAGGTTGCGGTTGGCATTGATCATGACCTCGCCGACCTGGGGCGAGAGCCGCATCAGCGTATGCAGGGCCAGCGGCACGCCGTTGAAGTTCTGCAAACCCTTGTCGACCCCACCCATGCGCGAGCCGCGCCCGCCGGCCAGGATCAGGCCGGTGATGGCTTCGGCATGCAGCGAGGTGTTGTTGTGGCTGTTGGTCGTCATGCTAGCCACCGATGTAGCTCATCTCGACGCGTTTGGCATTGCTGTCGGGCATGCTGGTGTCGGCCGGTAGCGCGGCGCGCAACTCCGAATAGCGGTCGTCGCGCCCCTGCCAGATATGCGCCACGGCCGCCGCGATCTGCTCGTCGGCATAGCCGCCGCGCAGCAGGGCGCGCAAATCCTGGCCCTGGCTGGCGAACAGGCAGAGAAAGAGCTTGCCTTCGGTGGACAGCCGCGCCCGGTTGCAGTCGCTGCAAAAAGCCTGGGTCACGCTGCTGATCACGCCGATCTCGCCCGCGCCGTCGGCGTAGCGCCAGCGTTCAGCGGTTTCGCCGGTGTAGTTCGGGTTGATGGCAGTCAAGGGAAACTCGGCGTTCAAGCGCTCCACCACCTGGGCCGACGGCAGGACTTCATCCATGCGCCAGCCGTTGGTGGCGCCCACGTCCATGTACTCGATAAAGCGCAGCACGGCGCCCGTATGGCGGAAATGCCGGGCCATGGGCAGGATTTCGGCGTCATTGGTGCCGCGCTTGACCACCATGTTGACCTTGAGCGGCGAGAGGCCGACTTTCTGCGCGGCTTCTATGCCCTTGAGCACGTCGGCCACCGGGAAGTCCACGTCGTTCATGCGCCGAAAGGTGGCGTCGTCCAGCGCGTCCAGGCTCACGGTGACGCGCTGCAGGCCGGCGTCCCTGAGCGACTGGGCTTTTTTGGCCAGCAGCGAGGCGTTGGTGGTCAGCGTGATGTCCAGTGGCTTGCCCTGCGGCGTTTGCAGCTTGGCCAGCATTTCGACCAGCACTTCGAGGTGCTTGCGCAACAGCGGTTCGCCGCCGGTCAGCCGGATTTTTTCGACACCATGCGCCACGAACACTTTCGCAAGCCGGGTGATTTCCTCAAAACTGAGCAGCGAGGTTTGCGGCAGGAAGGCGTAGTCCTTGTCGAACACCTCGCGCGGCATGCAGTAGCTGCAGCGGAAATTGCAGCGGTCGGTCACGCTGATGCGCAAGTCCCGCAGCGGCCGGCCGCGCGTGTCGCTCAGCAGGCCGGTGGGCGCCGTGACCCGGGCAGGGATGTGCGGCACGCGGCTTGCGTAGCGGATATCTGCCAGCGGAATGATTTTCTCGGTTGTCATCTGGGGCCCAAAGGGAGAATTTACTCCATTGGCCCGTCTGGGACGATAAAACAAGGCCTTATCCCCAAAGGATGCACGTCATCCTGGGGATACCGCCGGGGCTAGACGCAGCGGGCTCCGTCCACTTCCAGGCATATGCCGCTGATAAAGTCCGCCTCGTCGCTGGCCAGGTAAAGCGCCGCATTGGCGACATCCAGCGCGGTTGAAAAGCGCCCCAGCGGGATGCTGGCGCGAAAGCGCGCCTTGCGTTCCTCATCCAGCGGGCCGCCTGCGAAGTCGGCCGAGAGGCCGGTGTCGGGGTTGAACACCGGGTTGATGCAGTTGACGCGGATGTTGTCGGGGCCCAGTTCGGCCGCCAGCGATTTGGAGGTGGTGATGACGGCGCCCTTGGAGCCGTTGTACCAGGTCAGGCCGGGCCGCGGGCGCACGCCGGCCGTGGAGGCGATGTTGATGAAGCTGCCGCCGCCCAGGCTGCGGAATACCGGCGTGGCATGAATGGTGGCCAGGTAAATGCTTTTGACGTTGATGGCGTAGCACTTGTCGAAATCGTCTTCGCTGACGTCCAGTGCAGGCTGGTTGCGGTGCGTCCAGCCGGCGTTGCTGACCATCACGTCGAGCCGGCCGTAACGCTGCACGGCGGCATCGACCAGGGCCTTGACCTCAGCGGACTTCGTCACGTCGGCCGCGAAGAAGGAGGCCGTGCCGCCGGCCTTGGTGATGGCGGCCACGACTTTTTGGCCCAGGGCGACGTTGATGTCGTTGACGATGACCTTGGCGCCCTCGGCCGCCAGCCGCCGCGCGATGCCTTCACCGATACCGCCTCCGGAGCCGGTCACGATGATGGATTTGTCTTTGACCCGCATGGGTTTGTCTCCAGGTATTTTGAATTTTTTGAACTGATACGTGAGCTTATTACATCCCGGCCCTGGGGCCGCGACGGGTGTTGGGGCCGGATGCGGCGCGCTCAGCCGTGGCGCACCGCCACAGTCTTCAGCGTCGTGAAGCCGTACAGGGCCTCAAAGCCTTTTTCGCGCCCGTAGCCCGAGGACTTGACGCCGCCGAAAGGCAGTTCCACGCCGCCGCCGGCGCCGTAGTTGTTGATGAAGACCTGGCCGCTCCTGACGCGCCTGGCCATGCGGAACTGGCGCGCGCCGTCCCGTGTCCAGATGCCGGCGACCAGGCCGAACTGGGTGGCGTTGGCGAGTTCCACGGCGTGGTTCTCGTCCTTGAAGCTCATGGCGCACAGCACCGGGCCGAAAACCTCCTCCTGCGCCAGCCGGTGCGTGGCCGGCACGTCGCGCAGCAGGGTGGGTGCCTGGTAAAAGCCGGTGTCGGGCGCTTCGTCGACGATCTGGCCCTGGGCCACCATGGTGATGTTGGCGACCTGCGCGTCGCTCAGAAAATCCCAGACGCGCTGTTGCTGGCTTTGCCGGATCAGGGGGCCGACGTCGAGGTCCATGGCGGCGGGGCCCACGCGCAGGTTTTCAAAGGCATGGCCCAGGCGCTGCAGCAGCGGCTCGTAAATCGCCTGCTCCACCAGCAGGCGCGAGCCGGCCGAGCAGGTCTGGCCGGCGTTCTGCACGATGGCGTTGATGATGGCCGGTATCGCGGCGTCCAGGTCGGCGTCGGCAAAAACGATCTGCGGGCTTTTGCCGCCAAGCTCCAGCGTGACCGGGCAGTGGCGCTCGGCCGCCGCCTGCTGGATCAGCGTGCCCACAGCGGGGCTGCCGGTGAAACTGATGTGGTCTATGCCCTTGTGGCGCGCCAGCGCGTCGCCGACTTCATGGCCGTAGCCGGTCACGATGTTGATGGCGCCGGCCGGGAAGCCGACTTCGGCGGCCAGCTGCGCCACGCGGATCAGCGAAAGGCAGGCGTCCTCGGCCGGCTTGACCACGCAGACATTGCCCGCGGCCAGCGCTCCGCCCACGCTGCGGCCGAAGATCTGCATGGGGTAGTTCCAGGGGATCACGTGGCCGGTGACGCCGTGCGGCTCGCGCCAGGTCATCACGCTGTAGCCGTCCAGGTAGGGAATGGTGTCGCCGTGCAGCTTGTCGCAGGCGCCGGCGTAAAACTCGAAATAGCGGGCCAGGGCGGCAGCGTCGGCGCGCGCCTGTTTGGTGGGCTTGCCGCAGTCGCGCTGCTCCAGCAGGGCCAGTTCCTCGGCATGCTCGGCCACCTTGGCCGACAGCCGCATCAACAGGCGCCCACGCTCGGCGGCGTTGAAGCGGCTCCACACCAGCTCCAGGCATTCGCGCGCGCTGCGCACGGCGGTGTCGATGTCGTGCGTGTTGCTGCGCTGGATCTCGTCAAACACCTGGCCGTCGGACGGGTCTATGACGGGAATGGTCTTGCCGGAGACGGAGGGGAGGGAGGCGTTGGCGATGTAATTGAGCTGCATCGCCTGATTTTGCTTGAAACCGCTCGCAACAGCAGGGATGCGTAACGGTCTTCAAAAGCGTGTGTTTGTCACACCCCGGTGTGGCGTAGCAAGGCGCCGTTTACAACATTTTTGTCGTGCGGGAATCACTCTTTATGTAGGATTGAACCTACACGCGCACCTCGCCAATTCCTACAAGGGAACGGTGCCACATTGCGCCAGCGGCGCACGACAGCGGCAGCAGCCGGCAACTGCGGTCCGCACTCTGGACACCTACTGCGATGAGCGATCCCACCCAATGCGCAACCGAAGCGGCTTCCTCCGGCGATGTACCCGCCGACGGTTCCGGCATGCGAAGCTGGCTCAAAGCCCTTGCAGCCCGACTGCGCGACTGGCTGGCCGTGCAGAGCCTGGGCATGAAGTTCGCGGTGCTGGTTGTTGCCTTGATGATTCCCGCAAGCGCGTACTACGCCTGGTCCACTCTGGAGCGCCAGCAGAAACTGAGCCTGGAGGTCAAGGCGATGGCGGCAGGGCAAGGCGCTGAAGCCGCCTGGGCTTACAACACCGCGGTGCCAGTGGTTTTTGGCAGCGGGTCGGTGCTGAGCTTTCTCGAAGCCCACCCGGTCGCGCGCATCACCATCATTTATCGCCCGATTCTCTGGACCGTTTCCGAGCGCTTTGTGCTGATTGAGTCGGAGGGCCGGCAGTATGCCTATTACCCCTCGGATATGGAAACCAAGATACTGACCGACAAGGCCGTGACGGCGCCCTGGGGCGGCAAGCTGACCTTTGTGCCCCAGGCGGCATTGGACGGCGCCAGCAAGGACATGCTGGCTCGCCTGGAGCAGCGTTTCGGCGAGGCGCGCCCGCAATCCGAGCAGGACGCCTGGAAAGGCGGCGCCAGCGCGCTGGTGTCGGCAACGCTGACGCTGGGCCTGCTGGCCTTTCTGTGGTACCAGGTGGGCGGCCAGCGCAAGGCGCTGAAGTTCATTTCTCCGCAGCAGATCAGCGGCGGCATCGACGACCTGGTCGGCATGGACGACATCAAGGCCGAGGTCGCGCAAATCCGCGACCAGTACGAGCGCCGCCTCGAATACGCGGCCTACGGCGTGAACAAACCCTTCAACGTGATGTTCAGCGGCCCGGCGGGCACCGGCAAGACCAAGCTGGCCAGCTACCTGGCCAAGGAACTGAACCTGCCGATTCTTTTCCATTCGGCGGCCAACCTCGAAACCGGCTATGTCGCCGGCGGCTCCAACACCCTGTCGCGCATCCTCGCGCTGGCCACGCGGCGCAAACGCTGCATCGTGTTCCTCGACGAGGCGCAGGATCTCTTCATGCGACGCGGCGGCAACCGGAAATACGACGACGACACGCAGAACATGCTGCTAGCCATCCTGGACGGCGTGCGCACCAAATCGGATGCGGAAATCATCTGGATCGTGGCGTCCAACTTCAACTCGGCCAACCTGCAGATGGACGAGGCCATGCTGCGCCGCTTCCAGATGAAGGTCGACTTCCGCATGCCCAACCAGCAGGAGCGACTGGCGATTACCGGCCACTACCTGCGCCAGCGTGCCGACAAGGTCCTGCCGGACCTGGACCTGCGCCATTTTGTCGAGCTGACCGAGGGCTGCAGCCCGGCGGACCTGGAAACCATGGTCAACCAGGCGGGCATACTCGCCGTGCAGTCGGGCCAGATGATAGGCGCGCACACCTTGATGCAGGCCGCCGAGCGCGTGCTGGTCGGCAACGTCAACGACCACACCACCAAGGAGCGCGAGCGCGACCGGCGCATCATCGCCGTGCACGAGTGGGGCCACTTCCTGATGGATTTTCACCACCAACGCAAGCTGGCAGGCGGCAGCTGGGATGCCCTGCAAGCCGACATGAACACCATCAAGATTTCATTGAAGGCCAATCCTCGTAACAACGCGCTGGGCTTTGTGCTGCACAAACAGGACAGCAATCTCCTCAAGACAAAAGGCGACATGGAGCATGAGGTCCGTGTTCTGCTGGGCGGCATGGCCAATGAAGAGCTTTTCTTCGGAGAGGACGGCACCACGAGCGGCGCCCACAACGACATCACACGCGTGACCCGGCTGTTGCACCATGCGGTGGCGGAAATGGGCATGTACCGCAAGACCCGGCTGAACTATGCAGCGCTCGTCAAGGATGGCGGCACGGCGCCGCTGGACGAGGAAACGCGCGGCATCATGGAGGCCCAGAGTGAACGGCTTTTCAGCGAAACCAAGGCTGTCCTGGCGCAGTACACCGGCCTGACGGAGCACCTGACCGGGTGCCTGATGCGATCCGGCGAGATGACACTCAGCGAAGCGCTGAGCGAGATTCGCCGCTTTGAATTCCTCGCGACGCCGGCGTTGCTGGAGGTTGGGCAAGGGGCGGGCCAACTGATGCCGGCTTGACCGGCTGGCGGCCACGCCGCTGCAGCCTTGCTGTGTGCGTACAAAGAAAAAGCCCTGCAGTGCAGGGCTTTTTGCTTGGGGCCGTCGCCGCTTTATCCGACTAGCGGGAAGCGGGTGCAGCCGGCGTTGGCGTGGCAGCTGCGGCGGGCGCCTGCGTAGGCGCGGGGGCCGGCATGGCGGGCGCCATCGGGGTGGCGGCCGGTGCGCTCACGGCCGCGGGTTCCGCCATGGGCGCGCTGGGCGCGGCTTGCGCGGGACCGCCGTGGAATTTCATCACCAGCGGCACGATCAGCAGCGCCACGATATTGATGATCTTGATCAGCGGGTTCACGGCCGGGCCGGCGGTGTCCTTGTAGGGGTCACCCACGGTGTCGCCGGTCACGGCGGCCTTGTGCGCCTCCGAGCCCTTGCCACCGTGGTTGCCGTCTTCAATGTATTTCTTGGCGTTGTCCCAGGCGCCGCCGCCGGTGCACATGGAGATCGCGACGAAGAGGCCGGTCACGATGGTGCCCATCAGCAGGCCGCCCAGGGCCTGGGGCCCAAGCGCCAGGCCGACCACGATGGGCACGACCACGGGCAGCAGCGATGGGATCATCATTTCCTTGATGGCGGCCGTGGTCAGCATGTCGACGGCGGTGTCGTACTCGGGCTTGCCCGTGCCGTCCATGATGCCCTTGATGTCGCGGAATTGGCGGCGCACTTCAACCACCACGGCGCCGGCCGCGCGGCCCACGGCTTCCATCGCCATGGCGCCGAAGAGGTAAGGGATCAGGCCACCGATGAAGAGGCCGACGATGACCAGCGGGTTGCTCAGGTCAAAGCTGATGGTGGTGCCGTAGGCGTCGAGCTTGTGGGTGTAGTCGGCAAACAGCACCAGTGCGGCCAGGCCGGCGGAACCGATGGCGTAGCCTTTGGTCACCGCCTTGGTGGTGTTGCCCACGGCGTCCAGCGGGTCGGTGATGTCGCGCACGCTGCTGGGCAGCTCGGCCATCTCGGCGATGCCGCCGGCGTTGTCGGTGATGGGGCCGTAGGCGTCCAGCGCGACCACGATGCCGGCCATGCTCAGCATGGAGGTGGCCGCGATCGCGATGCCGTAGAGGCCGGCCAGCTTGAAGGCCACCAGGATCGCGATGCAGACAAACACGACAGGCCAGGCGGTGGACCGCATGGACACGCCCAGGCCGGCGATGATGTTGGTGCCGTGGCCGGTGGTGGAGGCCTGTGCAATGTGCTGCACGGGCTTGTACTGCGTGCCGGTGTAGTACTCGGTAACCCAGCAGAGCGCGCCGGTCAGGACCAGGCCGACCGCGCAGGCGCCGAACAGGCGCATCTGCGTGCCGGTGGCCGTCACGGCGTTGTCGGGCATCAGCCACATGGTCACGAAGTAGAAGGCGATGAGCGACAGCACGCCGGCAATCGCCAGTCCCTTGTAGAGAGCCGGCATCACGTTCTTCATGCCGGGCGAGGCCTTGACGAAGAAGCAGCCGATGATGGAGGCGATGATGGATACGCCGCCCAGCGCCAGCGGATAGACCGCGGCGGTGGCACCCGCGCTGGACAGCAGCAGGGCGCCCAGCACCATGGTGGCGATCAGCGTGACCGCATAGGTTTCAAACAGGTCGGCGGCCATGCCGGCGCAGTCGCCCACGTTGTCGCCGACGTTGTCGGCAATCACGGCGGGGTTGCGCGGGTCGTCTTCGGGGATGCCGGCTTCGACCTTGCCCACCAGGTCGGCGCCTACGTCGGCGCCCTTGGTGAAGATGCCGCCGCCCAGCCGGGCGAAGATGGAAATCAGCGAGGAGCCGAAGGCAAAGCCGATCAGCGGGTTGAGCAGGTTGGCCAGCTTGAGGTCGGGCGTGTAGTTGCCGTTGCCCACCAGGAACCAGTAAAAACCGCTCACGCCCAGCAGGCCCAGGCCCACCACCAGCATGCCGGTGATGGCGCCGCCGCGGAAGGCGACATCCAGGGCGGGGCCGATTCCCTTGGTGGCGGCCTGCGCGGTGCGCACGTTGGCGCGCACCGAGACGTTCATGCCGATAAAGCCGCAGGCGCCCGAGAGCACCGCGCCGACCACAAAGCCGACGGCGGTCTTGCCGTCCAGAAAGAAGCCGATGAGCACCGCGAGGATGACGCCGACGATGGCAATGGTTTTGTATTGCCGCGCGAGGTAGGCGGCGGCGCCGGTCTGGATGGCGGCTGCAATTTCCTGCATGCGCGCATTGCCTGCGTCCTGGGAAAGAATCCAGCTGCGTGCCCAGAAGCCGTACCCGACGGCGATCAGTCCGCAGACCAGCGCAAGAATGAGCGCCGAGTTGCCTGTCATAGCTGACATTGAAATTCTCCTACGTTGTTTTTCGCTTGGAGGGGGTGCCACGCTAGCGGTGCCCCCGCTGCGTTGCTTCCTCGTTGCTTGTGTCACGTATGGAGACAAGTCGATTGGCCAACTCGCGAAATTTAACGTGAAAACATGACAAGTTCGCGATGCGTAAGCCCTGAATCAGTAAAATGAGGGTAAATACCGAGCCACCGGTAGCCGCAGAGTATTAACTTCCGCGCCCTTGTGCGGCCGCTCATGCGGGCTGAAGCCTTTCTTTTCATCTCTTTCCCTTCAACACAACCTCAAGCGACCATGTCCCTCGATAAAGTTTCTCCCGGTAAAAACGTTCCCGAATCCTTTAACGTGATCATCGAAATCCCGATGAACGCCGACCCGGTGAAGTACGAGGTGGACAAGGAATCCGGCGCGATTTTTGTGGACCGCTTCATGAGCACGTCCATGCACTACCCGACCAACTACGGCTATGTGCCCAAGACCATCAGCGGCGACGGCGACCCGGTCGACGTGCTGGTGATCACGCCCGTGCCCCTGATCCCCGGCGTGGTCGTGACCTGCCGCGCCATCGGCATCCTGAAGATGCAGGACGAAGCCGGCGAAGACGGCAAGGTGCTGGCCGTGCCTGTCGACAAAAAATGCTCGCTCTACACCCAGTGGCAAAAACCCGAAGACATGAACCCGCTGCGCCTCAAAACCATCTCCCACTTCTTTGAACACTACAAAGACCTGGAAGAAGGCAAATGGGTGAAGGTGCTGGGTTGGGAAGGTCCGGAAGCGGCCAAGAAGGAAATCACCGACGGCATCGCGAACTACGCCAAGGCGTAAGAACCCTCGGTCCAACAAAAAAAGCGCCTGCAGGTTTTCCTGCAGGCGCTTTTTTTATGCCTGGCGCGGTTTTAAGTTGCTTGCGCGGGCACCGGATAGACCAGGCCATGCAGCCGGCCTTTGTCTTCGCGCGCGAAGGGCTTCCAGCTACCTTCGGGCTGCGCCAGCCGGTCGGCCACCGCCCACCATGCGCTGGGGTTCACGCCCATGCCGATGTGGCTGGCCAGCACCTCGATGTTCTCGGTCTGCGGGTTGGCCGCGCTGGGCGCCTGGATGCTCGCCTGCCAGGCCACCACGCCGTCGCTGCGTGAATAAATGCTGGTGGTCGGCACGGGTGGGGCGGCGGGCAGATCGTAGTTTTCGGATTCACGCTCCACGTTGCGGCCGCTGGTGAGTTCATACACGCGCCAGGCGTTGGTGGCCTTGTGCGAGCCCGCGAAAGGCGTGCCCAGCGTGATCACACAGCGCACCTTGTCCGGCATTTCCTTGGCCAGTTCGCGCGCATAGACGCCGCCCAGGCTCCAGCCGATCAGGCTGACCTTGCGGCCCGTGGCTTCAAAGGTACGGACGAGGCTGTCGCGGGCTTCTTCGAGAACGCCGGCGCGCGGGCCGAAGTTAAATCCCTGTTCCCAGCCCCAGGGTTTGTAGTTAAGCGACTGCAGGTACTGGCGCAGCGGCACGGTGGTGGCGTCGTTGGCCGACAAGCCCGGGAAGACCATGACGGCGTGGCCGTCGCCGCGCGGCGCGCGCGCCAGCAGGGGCCATGCGGGCAAAAGGGCGCCGAATTCCCAGAACGCGCGCAGCTCCAGCGCAAGCAGCCAGGCGCTGGGCGGAACATCGTGCAAGGCCGGGTTTTGGGAATCTGGTCGGGAAGAGGATGTATTTCGCTTGGATGACGGGCTTGCCATGGCTTGGAGCATTGGTACTTTTGTGTTGGTTTCCTACGGAAACCAGTATGGGGCGCTTAGTGAGTTTTACAGAGGGAGGCGACTCTAACTTACCCGCTTCACGGGGGATTTCGTCGCCTTGGCGACAGCGGCTTTTCGGGTTTTTACCGGAGCGGTCTTCGTACCCGCTTTTTTGGCGACTTTCCTGGCTGCGGGCTTGGCAGACTTTGCTGACGCGGCGGGTGCGGCCGGCGCCGCGCTGGCCATCAGCGCTTGCGCCTCGGTGAAGGCGTCCTCAATCGCCTTCGCCAAGTCCTTCGCGTGCGGCAGTGCCTTTTTGTCGGCAATGATGCCGAAGTCCACATGGCCGGCGTAGGTCTGAATGGTGATGTTGAGCGCCAGGCCGTGCAGGATGATGGACAGCGGATGGAAGGTCAGGAACTTCGCGCCCGCCAGGTAGAGCGGCACGGGAGGCCCCGGCACGTTGGAGATCGCCAGGTTGGCCACCATGGGCAGGCGGCTGGCCATGCCGCTTTTGCCATAGGCATTGAGCGCCATCTTGGCGGCGCCGCCGACCAGCCACGGCGCCAGCAGCGAAGGGTAGTCGGTCGGCAGCAGGCCCTTGAGGCTTTGCATGGAGGTCTTGACCTTGGCCGTGGAGGCCATGATGGCGTTCATGCGCTTGAGCGGGTGTGCCAGGTGCGTGCCCAGCTCGACCAGGCTCATGCTGACCTGGTTGCCCAGGTTGCTGGCATCGGTGGCGCCGGCTTCGCGCAGCGACACCGGCATGGCGGCCACCAGCGATTTTTTTGGCAGGCTGTGGTGCTGCGTGAGGTAGTTGCGCAGCGCCGTCGAGCAGATCCACAGCACCATGTCGTTGAAGGAGCCTCCCACCGCCTTGCCCATGGCCTTGGTCTCGCCCAGCGGGATGGTGGCGGTGACAAACACGCGGCCCGTGCCTATGCCCGCATTGAAGGGCGTGGGCGGCGCCAGCTTCATGGGCATCTTGGGTTTGACGCCGGTGGCCGAGCTGCCCATGGACTGCTTGGCCAGTGTGCTGCCGAAGGTGCTGGCCGCGGCGGGCAGCGACTTGGCGACTTTGGCCAGCTGGCCGAGCGAGCTGGAGAACACTGAGCCGATCATCTTGCCGAGCTTGAGGTCGGCCTCCAGCTTGCGGCGGCGTTCCGGATCAGGCGGCGCCACTTCGCGCGGCTCGGGGCTCAGGTCCAGCATGGCGTTGGCCAGCATCACGCCGCCCTTGCCGTCCAGCGCGGCATGGTGGATCTTGGAGAAAAAGCCCGCCACGATGCCGCCGCCCTGCGACTCTGGCAGCTTGATGCGGTCGAAAATGTAAAACTCCCAGAGGGGGTAGTCGCGGTCTATGACTTCGCCGTGCAACTGGGCGCAGAGCTTGTGCACCTCGGCCAGCGTCATGGGCGCGGCGCCTTTTTTGGTGGGGTCGGCACGGCGGATGTGGAAATCGATGTCCACCGAATCGGCCTCCACCCACAGCGGGTGGCCCAGGTCCAGCGGCATGAACACCAGCTTGCGGCTGAATACCGGCGCCAGGTGCATGCGCTTGGCGATGTGGTYTTTGACGGCCTTGTGAAAGCTGCCCTTGAAGCCYKCGGGCARTTCRCASAGGTTGAGCGAGCCCACATGCATGGGCATTTCAGGGGTTTCGAGGTAAAGAAARGTCGCGTCSAGGCCGGTCAGGGATTTCATGGTTATTGTCTCCGTGGGGAGACCTTAACCGAGCGGGCGGGGTGGCGGCACTAGGGTTTGCCGTAGCCGCGGCTGTCACGCCGGGCTCAGCGCGTGGTCGCGATAAAGTTCAAGCTTCGCAGTCGCCCAGCATCCTTTGCTCATCGTCATTGAGCCCGGCCACCGGTGTCGCCTTGGCCAGCGCCATCCACACGCCCAGCGGCAAGGCCTGGCGCGAGCGCCGCGGCGCCGCGCGGGCCACGACGAGGCGCTGGCCTTCCATCAGCATCACGCCGCATTCGGCCGGAACCTCGTCGGCCGCGCCTATGGGCCGGCCTTTGGCATCGCAGCCCAGCACGTACCAGCACTCGCCGCCCAGGTCCAGGTAGGCGGCGCGCTTTTCGGGACGGCGCAGGTCGCCCAGCAAATCGGAGCGGTGCACCTTGATCTCGTGGACGATGGGGTCCACGTATTCCTGCACCGTGGTGTTGCGGATGGAGAACACGTCGGGCCGGACTACGCACCAACGCGGCTTGCCGCCTTCAGTGTCGGGCGGCAGCTGGGCGCGCAGGCCCAGGCCGCGCCAGGCGATGCGGCCGGCACGCACCATTTCGCGTGCGACCTGCTCGACCAGCGTCTCATGCTTGGACAGGGCCGAGCGGTTGCGCAGCAGCGTGGCCGCCAGGTAGGCAATGCCGGCGTCGGTGACGCGCAGGGTCTCGTGGCCCGCGGGCCCGGCCACGCGCTGCAGCATGCCGGTGGCGAGCAGTTCGATCTCCAGCAGGTCCTGGCAAGGCCAGCCGGCGGAGCGGTAGACCTCGCGCAGGCGCCGGGCATGGGGGCGGCCCAGCGGCGGTGGTGTTTCGAGGGCACTGTCGTTGGCGGCCGGCGCGGACGCCTGCGGGCTTGGCAGTGGGGCGGGGGCGGCAGTCATGATCTGGGGTCGGGCCGATGCGTCAGAGCGGGACGATTTCGAAGCGCGCGTTGTCCAGGTTGTCGCCCAGCGGCCGCATGGCGGCCAGGATGGCATCTGTCTCGGCGTTTTCCCACAGCGCGATGACCTGCTCTTCGGCCTGCGAGGCGCCTTGCAGCGGCAGGCCTTCGTTCAGGGTCTGCGCCAGCATATAGGCCTGCAGCGAAGGCAGCACGTATTCCGGTCCGCCCACGGCGAATTCAAGCGCCATGCGAAAGCGCAGTTCGGCGGCTGAGCGTTGCTCCGCGGTGAGGGTGGGGCACTCGACCAGGTTGACCTTGTATTGGCCGAAGGAGGCGTCGTTTGAGTGGCTCATGGAATTCCTTTGTAGGGATTTATAGCACCGCTCGCCTGAACGGGTTGCGCCGCTCCAGGTCGTCCATATAACTCTCAATACCGGCGCCTTCGCGCTCCAGGAAACGCTCGATCGCGTCGGCAAACGAGGGATGGGCCAGCCAGTGGGCACTGGTGGTCTTGACGGGCAGCAGGGCGCGCGCCATTTTGTGCTCGCCTTGGGCGCCGCCCTCAAAGCGCTGGTAGCCGTGTTCTATGCACCACTGCAGGGGCTGGTAGTAACAGGCCTCGAAGTGCAGGCAGTCAACCCGCGCCAGGGCACCCCAGTAGCGGCCATAGGCGATCAATGGAAGAGCCGCCCCGTCAGGCGATGAACAGGGCGCGCTGACCGCGACCAGGCTGGCCGCGATGGGCCGGGGTTTGCCGCCGCCGGCCACGTGCTCTGCCACAAACAGCAGCCAGTTCTCCGGCATGGTGTCCTGCATGCGCTGGAAAAAGTCGCGGCTCAGGTAGGGCGCGTTGCCGTGCTCGTAGTAGGTGCGCTCGTAGCAGCGGTAAAAGAAGTCCCAGTCGGCCTGGCTGATGTCCTTGCCCCGCGACCAGCGGAAGGTGATGCCCGCATCGTGGACCTTGCGGCGCTCCTGGCGGATCTTTTTGCGCTTTTCCTGGTTCAGCGATGCGAGGAAGCCGTCGAAATCGCGATAACCATTGTTGGTCCAGTGGAATTGAACGGTATGGCGCAGCATCAGGCCGGCTTCTTCGCATGCGGATACGTCCTCGTCCGCTGTAAACAGTAAATGCAGCGAGGACAGGTTTTCATCGCTGCACCAGGCTAGCAGCGCTTTGACCATCAGCGCGCGTTCGGCGGTGCTGCGCGCCAGCAACCGGGCGCCTGGCACGGGTGTGAAGGGCACCGCAGCCACGGCCTTGGGATAGTAGTTGAGCCCGTGCTGCTGGTAGGCGTTGGCCCAGGCCCAGTCGAAGACGTATTCGCCGTAGGAGTGGGCCTTGAGGTAAAGCGGGCAGGCGCCGGCCAGGGTGTTGCCCTGCCAGAGGGTGACGAAGCAGGGCGTCCAGCCGGTGTCGGGGGTGGCGCTGCCGCTTTGGTGCAGCGCGGCCAGGTACTCATGGCGCATGAAGGGGTTGGCGGCTTCGCCGGGGCTTTGCGCGGCCAGCAGGGCGTTCCACTCGGCTGCATTCACCTTCAGCGGCGAATCCAGCACGCGGATGACATAATCGTTTGAGTCTTTTTTCACGTGTTTTCGGGTTTTACTTCTACATGCCACTCAAAATCTGCGTTGCCCAGCTGAACTACTGCGTGGGAGACATGCCGGGCAATGCGCAAAAGATCATCGAGGCGGCCCGCGCCGCCTACCAGGACGGTGTGCGGCTGGTGCTGACACCTGAACTGGCGATTTGCGGTTATGCGGCTGAAGACCTGTTTTTGCGTCCCTCATTTATCCAGGCCTGTGATGATGCCGTGAATCAAGTGGCCCGCGAGCTGGCCGGGTTAAAAGGCCTGACGGTGGTGGTGGGCACGCCCACCCACGGCGACAACGGCAAGGGCTTGCGCACCAAAAGCGTGGAGGTGCAGCAGCGCCACAACGCCGCCCGGGTGCTGCGCGAGGGCCGCGTCATCGAGAGCTACGCCAAGCGCGAACTGCCCAACTACCAGGTGTTTGACGAGCGCCGGTACTTCACGCCGGGCCAGGGAAGCTGTGTGTTCCAGGCCGGGGAGGGCGACGAGGCCATCAGCATAGGCCTGTTGATCTGTGAAGACGCCTGGTTCGAAGAGCCCGCGCGCCTGGCCAAGGAAGCCGGCGCCGAACTGCTGGTGGTCATCAATGCCTCGCCTTTCCATGTTGGCAAGGGCGGCGAGCGTGAGCAGATGATGCAAAGCCGTTGTCTGGCTACCGGGCTGCCCCTGGTTTATGCCCACCTGGTGGGCGGGCAGGACGAAATCGTGTTTGAGGGCCGCTCTTTTGCGCTGCAGGCCGACGGCACGTTGGCCGGACGGGCCGAGAGCTTCAAGGAAAAGCTGTTTGCCGTCCGTGCCGAGCGCGCGGGGGATGCCGTCACCTTGGCGGCGGATACGGCGCCCGAGCGCAGCCCGGAGGCTGATTTGTGGGATGCGCTGGTGCTGGGCGTGCGCGACTACCTGGGCAAAAACGGCTTTCCGGGCGCCATTCTGGGTCTGTCGGGCGGCATCGATTCGGCCCTGGTATTGGCCATCGCAGTGGATGCGCTGGGCCCGGACAAGGTGCGCGCGGTGATGATGCCTTCGCCCTATACCGCCGATATTTCGTGGATAGACGCGCGAGAAATGGCCGAGCGGGTGAAGGTGCGCTACGACGAGATATCCATCGTGCCCGAGTTCGAGGCTTTCAAGGCCTCGCTGGCCGGCGAGTTCAAGGGCCTGAAGGAGGACACGACCGAGGAGAACATCCAGGCGCGCATACGCGGCGTGTTTTTGATGGCGCTGTCCAACAAGTTCGGCTCCATCGTGCTGACCACCGGCAACAAGAGCGAGATGGCCACCGGCTATTGCACGCTGTACGGCGACATGGCCGGCGGCTTCGCGGTGATCAAGGACGTGCTCAAGACCTCGGTGTTCCGGCTTGCGCGCTGGCGCAATGCCAACGACCCCTACGGCACCGGCAGCAACCCGATTCCCGAGCGCATCATCACGCGCCCTCCCAGCGCCGAGCTGCGCCCCGACCAGACCGACCAGGACAGCCTGCCGCCGTATGAGGTGCTGGATGCCATCCTGGAACGGTATATGGAGAACGACCAGGGCGTAGACGCCATTGCCGCTGCCGGGTTTGACCGCGCGTTGGTCGTGCGCGTGGCCCAACTGATCCGAATCAATGAGTACAAACGCCGGCAGGCGCCAGTGGGCATCAGGGTCACCCACAGGAGCTTTGGCAAGGATTGGCGCTATCCTATTACCAGCAAGTTTCGACAGTGATGGCCCCCACGCTCCCCCACTGTGTGTGGGTCGCTGCCCCCCGAGGGGGCCGCCCGCCTGCGGTCTGGCAAAGCCAGTCCCGCGGCTCATGCTGGTGAAGAGCCTCTTGCGACCTTCAAGTGCTTTCGATGATTTTTAGAACTACCGGAGATATTCAGTGAAACAAATTACCGCCGTCCTCAAGCCTTTCAAACTCGAAGAAGTCCGCGAGGCTTTGGCCGAATGCGGCGTGACCGGGCTGACCGTCACTGAAGTCAAGGGCTTCGGCCGCCAGAAGGGCCATACCGAGCTGTACCGCGGCGCGGAGTACGTTGTCGATTTTCTGCCCAAGGTCAAAGTCGAGGTCGTCGTGAAAACCGAGGATGTGGAGCGCTGTGTGGACGCCATCGTGCGCGCCGCGCGCACCGGCAAGATCGGTGACGGCAAGATTTTCATCACCAGCGTGGAGCGCGTGGTGCGTATCCGCACGGGCGAGGAAGACGAAGCGGCGGTCTAGACGGGCCCCCACGCTTTTCACTTCGTGTAATGCGCTGCCCCCCGAGGGGGCCGCTGCGCCTGCGGCCCGGCAAAGCCGGTTCCGCGGCCTCTGCTGGTGAAGACACTTTTCTCGCGTGACGTGATTGCGTTAAATCTGGTCGAGGCGGGTGGCGGCGGGTGTCATGCCGGCCGCCTGCACCAGTGTTTCGAGCAGGGGTTCCGCCTCGCTGCCGGTGCGAATCAGGTCCATCAGCCAGTCGTTCATGAAGCCGGCCTTCACCGATGAGGCCAGGAAAGCCAGCAGGCTGTCGTAGTAACCGCCCATGTTGAGCAGCCCGACCGGCTTGTCGTGGTAGCCCAGCTGGCGCCAGGTCCAGACCTCAAAAAATTCTTCGAGTGTGCCTATGCCGCCCGGCAGGGCCAGGAAGGCGTCGGCATGTTCGGCCATGATGCGTTTGCGCTCGTGCATGTTTTCCACGATGTGCAGTTCGGTGCAGCCGGTGTGGGCCCATTCCTTTTCCACCAGCGCCTTGGGGATCACGCCCACCACCCGTGCACCCGCGGCGAGCGCTGCGTCGGCCAGGATGCCCATGAGGCCGTTGCGGCCTCCGCCGTAGACCAGTTGGCCGCCGTGGGTTCCTATCCAGGTGCCGACGAGGGCGGCAATCGCGGCGAATTCAGGCTGGGTGCCGGTGCGTGAGCCGCAGTAGACACAAAGGGAAAAGGCGGGTTTGGATGTTTCTGTTGCTTCGGGGCTGTTGTTGGTCATGCTGAAAATCTTTGAAAGAGCGCCAAGGCCCAGGTGCCGGCGCACAAAAGCAGGCTGAGCAGGACGGCAGCGCTGCCCATGTCCTTGGCGCGCTTGGAAAGGTCGTGCCACTCGGGGCCTATGCGGTCGATGGCGGTTTCGATGCCGGTGTTGAGCAGCTCCACGATCATGATGAGGATCACGGTGCCGGCCAGCAGCACGGTCTCCACCCAGCTGCGGCCCAGCCAGAAGGCGGCTGGGATCAGCACGATGGAGGCTATGGCTTCCTGGCGGAAGGCGGTTTCATGCCAGCCGGCGCGCAGGCCGGCAATGGAGTAGCCCGTGGCATGCCAGACGCGGCTCAGGCCCCTGCGGTGTTTTTGGGGATTGACCGGCTCATCGAGAGGAGCGGGGGATACGGTGCTGGCGGAGGCGGAAAGCGGAACTTGTTCGGGCATGGGACGATTGTCGCGCAGCTTTATGGCATGTTGATGTTATGCACCCGCGCCTGTCATGCCTTTGTCCTTGCGGCGGGGCTTTTCAGGCGCCACCCAGGTGATCAGCCGTGTGCCGGCCAAGGCATCGTGCCAGAACTGTTTTTGCGGATGAAAGCGCGCCAGGATGGCCCAGATGGCGACCCAGCCCAGCGCGAGCACGGCGCCTTCGCGGCCCGGCAGCGCCAGCAGCCAGCTGACGGCCAGCGGCGGCAGGAACCACAGCCAGCTCAGCACGTAGCGCAGCAGGGCGCGTTTCTGGCTGATGGGCGCGCCGTGGACATCGACCACCCGGATGTTCCAGGTCTTCATCGCCAGCGTCTGGCCCTTGGCCCAGAACCAGACAAAGTAGATGCCGAAGACCACAAACACAAAAGCCTGCAGCGCATGGCGGTTGTCCAGCGCGTTGCGGGTCTGGCTCAGGGTGCTGAAGAGGTAGCCGGCCAGGAAAACCACGCCGAACATCAGCATGCCTTCGTACATCCAGCATGCCATGCGCCGGGGGATGGACGGTATCGAGGGGGGGGCGGTGGCTGTCAAATGAGTCGCTCTTCAATGCTCGCAGGCAGGGGAATTGCCGGAGCGGCCAATAAATCCGGCCGGCTTGTCGCCGGCGGCGTGTCAACGCTGGGGCGTGGCGCCTGGGCCGCCGGTGGCAGGGCCACTGGCAGGCGATGCTGCGGGTGTGGCGGCTGCGGCCGGTTGTGAAGCGCTGATTTTAGGCGCTGCTTTGATGCTGGTCTTGACCGGGTGCGGCGGAACGGGTGCAAGCTTCTGCGGCGCCACTGGCTTGACGGCCGTTGCAGCTCCGGCAGGCTTGGGGCTGGCCTTGGCCGCCAGCTTTTGTTTTTCTTCCGGGCTCAGGGCCTGGTAGGTTTCCCATTTGGCCTTTTTCTCTTCAGGCGTCAGCTGCTTGGAGAGCTCCTTGGTTTTGCCGAAGTTCAGCCGTGCCTGGGCGCGTTGCTGGGGACTCAGGGTCACCCATTCGTTCATGCGGCTGTGCAGGTTGGCCTGGCCTTCAGGCGGCAGCGAGGGGTAGTTTTTGGAGATTTCCAGCCATTTGCGCTTTTGCTGCTCGCTGATGGTGGTGTTCCAGCTGGAGGCCAGCGGTGCGAGCGCCTTTTGCTGCATGGGGCTGAGCTCTGCCCAGGTGGGCTTGGAGACAACGGCTTTGGCGGGTGCGCTCGCGGCCGATTTCGCGGCAGGGGCACTGGAAGGCGTCGCAGGCTTGGAGGGACCTTGGGCAAAACCCAGGGCAGGCAGCGCCAGCAGTGCGGCCGTCACAAGCCCGAGAGAAAGCCATTGCAGCTTCAGACTGGTCGAAGGTTCGAGAGGCAGAGGAAGGCGCCTGGCGCCTGCTGGGCGGGTCATTGAACCGTGGGGGCTGGGCGCGTCGCTTTGAGGTACTGGACAAAACCGGGGTCGGCAAAGGCGGCGGGCGGGAGTTCATCGGTCAGCAGCGCAACATCGACTTCCGCCAGCTCCTGGGCGCGGTTGTCGTTCTGGATAGAGTTGATGACCAGCAGGCCTACAACCAGGGCCACCAGGGGCAAAACCGAGCCAATTCGGGCCCACCAGCTCAGACGATCGTCAGAGCCCCAGGTGAGGGCCGCACTTGCGCCGTTGCCTACGATGCTGGGAGCGGTCTGGGTTTTTGCCACCTTGCGGCTGGATACGGCCTGGACGCGCGCGGCGCGCAAGCGTTCCGAAATGTCGTAGGGAAGGTCGGCCGCGCCTGCGGACAGGTAGGAAGCAGTTTTCAGACCAAAACGGTCCTGCAGGATATCGGCTCTTTTTTGTAGTGAATTAGTCATAGTTTTATACCTTTGGCGCTCAGGGCTTTGCTGAGAGCTTGAACTGCGCGTGAACAGTGTGTTTTGACACTTCCCTCTGAACAGCCCATGGCGGCTGCTGTTTCAGCGACGTCCATTTCCTCCCAGTAACGCATCAGAAAGGCTTCCCGTTGACGGCCCGGCAATTCCTTTACCTGGAGTTCGATCTCATGCAATATTTGAGCCCGCTCCGTCGCATCTTGGGCGCTCTCCGTACCCTCAGAGTTGGTCAAGGTCTCTAAAGTTTCCAGAAGATCGAAATCGCCGTCTTCTCCGGGCGCCTCGAAGTCGCTCATATTGGAGAAAAGCGCGTTACGGGTCTTGCGGCGGCGAAACCAGTCCAGCGTCGTGTTGGCCAGGATGCGCTGGAACAGCATGGGCAACTCCGCAACGGGCTTGTCGCCGTAGTGCTGCGCCAGCTTCATCATGCTGTCCTGAACGATGTCCAGTGCAGCTTCCTCGTCCCTGACGTGGTAAATGCTGCGCTTGAAAGCCCGTTTTTCAACGTTTTTCAGGAAATCCGAGAGTTCTGTTTCAGTTGCCAACGGTGTGGGGTTCCGGTTCGTCCAGCGCTGTAATGACGGCCCGCCTTCGTCGCGGCGTCTGTGCCAATCAGCATGCATCCTTGAGACACAGCTGGAAAATTATCGCATCACGGCCGGCACCGGCCGACCCTTTTTCGGTGCCAGCGGCCATTGTGCAACGCGAAATGTCATAATATGCCCTGCAATTCAAAAGGCAAACGGGTCATGGCTCGGCGGTTTATGTTTCCGCTTATGGTTCTGGCCTCAAGTCTCAACGCCGCTTCACAAGAGTGGGCGAAGAGGCACCCAAGGTATTTCGTTAGAGAAATTCACAAAGGTTCATCATGGAAATCTCCAAGGCGGAAATCGCTTCCGCGGCAGCTGCGTCTGCACACACAAATTCCCAGGAACTCCGCGGCGCGGAAATCCTCATCAAGTCGCTTCAGGCCGAGGGTGTCAAGTACGTCTGGGGCTACCCCGGCGGCGCGGTCCTCCACATTTACGACGCCTTCTACAAGCAGGACTCGATCCAGCACATCCTGGTGCGCCACGAACAGGCGGCCGTGCACGCGGCGGACGGCTATGCCCGCGCCACCGGCGACGTCGGCGTGGCCCTGGTCACTTCCGGGCCGGGCGTGACCAACGCGGTGACCGGCATCGCGACGGCTTACATGGACAGCATCCCGATGGTCATCATCACGGGCCAGGTCCCTACCCACGCCATCGGCCTGGATGCCTTCCAGGAGTGCGACACCGTCGGCATCACCCGGCCCATCGTGAAGCACAACTTCCTGGTCAAGGATGCGCGGCAGATGGCCGACACCCTGAAGAAGGCCTTTCACATTGCCCGCAGCGGCCGCCCCGGCCCGGTGGTCGTGGACATCCCCAAAGACGTGTCCTTCAACAAGGTGCCCTATGCCGGCTACCCGCAGACTGTTGAAATGCGCTCCTACAACCCGGTCCGCAAAGGCCACGGCGGGCAGATCCGTAAGGCCCTGCAACTGCTGCTTTCGGCCAAGCGACCCTATATTTACACCGGCGGCGGCGTTCTGCTCAGCAATGCCTCGCAGGAACTGCGCACGCTGGTCGACATGCTGGGCTACCCCTGCACCAACACCTTGATGGGCCTGGGTGCCTACCCGGCCAGCGACAAAAAATTCCTCGGCATGCTGGGCATGCACGGCACGATCGAAGCCAACAACGCGATGCAGAACTGCGACGTGCTGCTGGCCGTTGGCGCCCGCTTTGACGACCGCGTGATCGGCAACCCCAAGCATTTCGCGCAGAACGAGYGCAAGATCATCCACATCGACATCGACCCGTCCAGCATTTCCAAGCGCGTGCGGGTCGACATCCCCATCGTGGGCGACGTGAAAGACGTGCTGACCGAGCTGATCGCCATGATCAAGGAGTCCGGTCTCAAGCCAGACGCCAATGCGCTGGGTGGCTGGTGGGACACGATCGAAGGCTGGCGCAAGCGCGACTGCATGAAATACAGCATGGGCAAGGGCGACGTCATCAAGCCCCAGCATGTGGTGGAAACCCTCTGGAACCTGACCAAGGACGCTGACACCTACATCACGTCGGACGTGGGCCAGCACCAGATGTGGGCTGCGCAGTACTACAAGTTCAACGAGCCGCGCCGTTGGATCAATTCCGGCGGCCTGGGGACCATGGGCGTCGGCATTCCCTACGCCATGGGCATCAAGCTGGCCAAGCCAGACTCGGAAGTGTTCTGCATAACGGGTGAAGGCTCGGTGCAGATGTGCATCCAGGAACTCTCCACCTGCCTGCAGTACAACACGCCGATCAAGATCGTGTCGCTCAACAACCGTTACCTGGGTATGGTTCGCCAGTGGCAGGAGGTCGAATACGCCGGGCGCTACAGCAGCAGCTACATGGACGCGCTGCCCAATTTCGTGAAACTGGCCGAGGCCTATGGCCACGTCGGCATGCTGATTGAAAAACCGCAGGACGTGGAGCCGGCGCTGCGCGAGGCCCGCAAGCTCAAGGACCGCACGGTGTTCATGGACTTCCGCACGGACCCGACCGAAAACGTGTTCCCGATGGTGCAGGCCGGCAAGGGCATTACCGAGATGCTGCTGGGGTCGGAAGACCTCTGAGCCGCACGCCGCCACACCCATCCATTAACCGTCACCTGACGAATCTATTGTCTGCCGAGCCTGCGCATTACCGTGCGCAGGGGAGGGCAGCGAAAAGAGGAATCTTCTTATGAAACACATCATTGCAGTTTTGCTGGAAAACGAGCCGGGCGCTCTTTCCCGCGTGGTCGGCCTGTTTTCAGCGCGCGGCTACAACATCGAAAGCCTGACCGTCGCTCCCACCGAGGACCCCAGCCTGTCGCGCATGACGATACAGACCACGGGCTCCGACGACGTCATCGAGCAGATCACCAAGCACCTGAACCGCCTCATCGAAGTGGTCAAGGTGGTCGACCTGACCGAAGGCGCTTACACCGAGCGCGAGCTCATGATGGTCAAGGTGCGCGCCGTCGGCAAGGAGCGCGAGGAGATGAAACGCATGGCTGATATATTCCGCGGGCGAATCATCGATGTCACCGAGAAAAGCTACACCATCGAGCTGACCGGCGACCAATCCAAGAACGATGCCTTCCTGGAAGCCATAGACCGCAGCGCGATCCTGGAGACGGTGCGAACCGGCTCCAGCGGCATCGGCCGCGGCGAGCGGATTTTGCGGGTTTGATTTAAGTCGTCCGTGCGCGCGTTTCGACAGGCTCAACGCGAACGGATTTTGAGTGGCGATATGCGTTTACCGTTCGCCCTGAGCCTGTCGAAGGGCATTTTCGCCAATACCTATTCTGGAGAGAAAAATGAAAGTTTTTTACGACAAAGATTGTGATTTGAGCCTGATCAAGGGCAAGACGGTCGCCATCATCGGCTACGGTAGCCAGGGCCACGCCCACGCGCAAAACCTGAACGACAGCGGCGTGAAAGTGATCGTCGGCCTGCGCAAGGGCGGCGCTTCCTGGCCCAAGGTCGAGAAAGCCGGCCTGAAGGTCGCCGAAGTCGCTGACGCGGTCAAGGCCGCCGACGTGGTCATGATTCTGCTGCCCGACGAACAGATCGGCGCGGTCTACAAGAACGACGTGGCCCCCAACATCAAGCAGGGCGCTTCCCTGGTGTTCGCCCACGGTTTCAACGTGCACTACGGTGCCGTGATCCCACGCGCCGACCTCGACGTCTGGATGGTTGCCCCCAAGGCCCCCGGCCACACGGTGCGCAACACCTACAGCCAGGGCGGCGGCGTGCCCCACCTGGTCGCGGTGCACCAGGACAAGTCCGGCAAGGCCCGTGACCTGGCCCTGAGCTATGCCATGGCCAACGGCGGCGGCAAGGCCGGCATCATTGAAACCAACTTCCGCGAAGAAACCGAAACCGACCTGTTCGGCGAGCAGGCCGTTCTGTGCGGCGGCACCGTCGAGCTGATCAAGGCCGGCTTCGAAACGCTGGTGGAAGCCGGCTATGCGCCTGAAATGGCCTACTTCGAATGCCTGCACGAACTCAAGCTGATCGTCGACCTGATTTATGAAGGCGGCATCGCCAACATGAACTACTCGATCTCGAACAATGCAGAGTACGGCGAGTACGTGACGGGCCCGAACATCGTGACCTCGGCCACGAAGGACGCCATGCGCAAGTGCCTGAAAGACATCCAGACGGGTGAATATGCCAAGAGCTTCCTGCTGGAAAACCAGGCGGGCGCGCCAACCCTGCTGAGCCGCCGCCGCCTCAATGCCGAGCACCAGATCGAAGTGGTGGGCGAGAAACTGCGCGCGATGATGCCCTGGATCGCCAAAAACAAGCTGGTCGACCAGACCCGTAACTAAGCGCAGGGTCCGTGAGGGCCTTGTCCTGCAAAGAGCCGCGCAAACTTCCTGCGCGGCTTTTTTACTGGCAGGCACACACTGGGGCGTGTCTCACGCCGTGAAATAATTTATACGGTGGCGATCTTGGTATCCTTGGCGCCTTGAACCGGCAATTGGCCCCCCACGGCGGGCAGACCGGCTTTCCTCTGGTGTCCTCGGATGCTATGTCCTTAGTAGCTGTTTGCGCGCACCAGCTGTGCTTCAGGAGTTTTTTTATGCATGATGGCGAAGAATCCGCGGGTAACGACCAGGAGGTCGTGATACGCAAGCGCCGCAAGGGCATTTACATATTGCCCAACCTCTTTACGCTGGCCGCCTTGTTTGGCGGCTTTTACGCCATCGTCATGGCCATGAACGGGCGCTTCGACCAGGCCGCCATTGGCGTGTTCTGCGCCATGGTGCTCGACAGCCTGGACGGGCGGGTGGCCCGCATGACCAACACGCAGAGCGCTTTCGGCGAGCAGATGGACTCGCTCTCGGACATGGTGTCGTTCGGCGCCGCTCCGGCCCTTATTGCGTACGTCTGGGCTTTGACCAGCCTGGGGCGCTGGGGCTGGATTGGGGCTTTTGTCTATTGCGCCTGCGCCGCGCTGCGCCTGGCGCGTTTTAACGTGAATACGGCGGTGGTTGACAAGCGCTTCTTCCAGGGCTTGCCGTCGCCGGCCGCTGCGGCTTTGGTGGCCGGCTTTATCTGGCTGATGACCGATGCGGGCATCAGTGGGGTCGAGGTGCGTTGGGTGACCTTCGGTCTCACGCTCTACGCGGGCCTCACCATGGTGACCAATGTGCCGTTCTACAGCTTCAAAGACGTGCAGATGAAGCGCAGCGTGCCTTTCGCTGCCATCGTGCTGATTGCGCTCGGAATAGCCGTCATCAACATCCATCCCCCGACCGTGATGTTCAGCCTGTTCGTGCTGTATGGCTTTTCGGGCTATGTGCTGTACGGCTGGCGCAAGGCCAAGGGCTTGCAGACCAGCGTCATCTCGACTTCCACGGACGAACCCGACGAACGTGGCCTGCACAAATAATTGTGGTACATTGACCAGATGAAACAAATTTCGCTAGCACTACTGCTATCTGCCAACGGGCGGAGACGGTAGCGCACGCGTACACCTGATTCAACGGCCCGTTTGCACCAGCAACGGGCCGTTTTTCTTTGGGTTGCTGGTTTTTGATCGATAGAGGAAAACCATGTTGAAGCAACCTGCCAGCAAGTATCCCGCCTTCGCACCCGTTGCCTTGCGCGACCGTACCTGGCCCGACGCTGTCCTGACGCAAGCGCCTGTCTGGCTCAGCACCGACCTGCGCGACGGCAACCAGGCGCTGATCGAGCCCATGGACATCGCGCGCAAACTGCGGATGTACGGACAACTGCTGCGGATCGGCTTCAAGGAGATCGAGGTCGGCTTTCCGGCGGCGTCGCAGGTGGAGTTCGATTTCGTGCGCCACCTGATCGACAAGGGCATGATTCCCGAGGATGTGACCATCCAGGTGATGACCCCAGCCAAGGAACCTTTGATACGCCGCACGATGGAGGCGGTGGCGGGTGCAAAGCGCGTCATCGTGCACCTCTACAACGCCACCTCGCCCTTGATGCGCGAAGTGGTCCTGGGCATGGATCCGGACCAGATCGTGGAGTTGGCCACCAGCCACGCGCGGCTGATCCAGGATCTGGCGCGTACCCAGCCCGACACCCAGTGGACTTTCCAGTATTCGCCCGAGCATTTCTCCGGCACCGAATTGGCGTTTTCCAGGCGCGTGGTCGATGCGGTCACCGAGGTATGGCAGCCCACGGCAGAACGTCCCTGCATCATCAACCTGCCGACCACGGTGGAGCATTCGACCCCCAACGTGTTCGCCGACATGATCGAGTGGATGCACCGCCACATTGCCAGGCGCGACGCGGTGGTGCTGTCGGTGCACCCGCACAATGATCGCGGGACCGGTGTGGCGGCGGCGGAGCTGGCCTTGATGGCCGGCGCGCAGCGGGTCGAAGGCTGCCTGTTTGGCAACGGTGAACGCACCGGCAACCTCGATATCGTCAATGTGGCACTCAACCTGTACACCCAGGGCGTGGCACCGAACCTTGACTTCTCCAACATCGACGAAATTCGCCGCACTGTGGAGCATTGCAACCAGTTGCCGGTGCACCCGCGCCATCCTTACGTCGGGGAATTGGTCTATACCTCGTTCTCCGGCACGCACCAGGATGCCATCAAGAAAGCCTTCGCCGTTCAACAAGAAGGCGCTGCCTGGGCCGTTCCCTACCTGCCCATCGACCCGAAAGACCTGGGACGCAGCTATGAGGCCGTGATTCGCGTCAACAGCCAGTCGGGCAAGGGCGGCATCGCGTATTTGCTGGAGAGCGAATACGGCCTTGAATTGCCGCGCCGGCTGCAGATCGAATTCAGCCAGGCGGTGCAGTCAGTGATGGACAGCGAAGGCAAGGAACTGACGGCGCAAGACCTGTGGCAGCTGTTTCAGGACGAATACGGCATGGCCGGCACCGCGGCGCCGCAGGTCCAGCAAAGCGTCTCGACGGACGGCGTGGCTTTGATGGCCCAGGTGCAAATCGCCGGCCAGACGTGGCAGATTGCGGGGCAGGGCGCCGGGCCTATCGAGGCCTTCGTCAACGGCTTGAACGCCGCACTGGGCACCACGGTGYGCGTGCTGGACTACCATGAACACGCCCTGGGCTCCGGCGCCGATGCCCGCGCCGTGGCCTACCTGGAATTGCGCGTCGACGAACGGCATACGGTGTTTGGCGTCGGCATGGACGCGAATATCGTCTCGGCGTCCTTGAAGGCCATCCTGTCAGGATGGCAGCGCGCGCAAATGCGCAAGGCTTCCGGCGAAAATACGTCTTGCGCCGATTTGGCCCCGTCTCACTAAGAATTCTTCAGGAGTCCCACCATGACCGACAAACTCATTATTTTCGACACCACCTTGCGCGACGGCGAGCAGTCGCCCGGCGCCTCCATGACCCGGGACGAAAAGCTGCGCATCGCCCGCCAGCTGGAACGCCTGAAGGTCGACGTGATCGAGGCCGGCTTTGCCGCCAGTTCCAACGGCGACTTCGAGTGCGTCAAGGCGATCGCGGAGGTCGTCAAGGACTCCACGGTCTGCTCGCTGGCGCGTGCCAACGACAGGGATATCTCCCGCGCCGCCGAGGCCTTGAAGCCGGCCGCCTCCGGTCGACTGCACCTGTTTCTGGCGACCAGTCCCCTGCATATGGAAAAGAAGCTGCGCATGACACCCGACCAGGTGTTCGAGCAAGCCAAACTCTCGGTGCGTTTTGCCAAGAACCTGATGGGCGACATCGAGTTCAGCCCCGAAGACGGTTATCGCTCTGAGCCTGACTTCCTCTGCCGTGTGCTGGAAGCCGTGATCAAGGAGGGTGCGACCACCATCAACGTGCCCGACACCGTGGGCTACGCCATCCCCGAGCTCTACGGCAACTTCATCAAGAACCTGCGCGAGCGCATTCCCAACAGCGACAAGGCCGTCTGGTCGGTCCACTGCCACAACGACCTGGGCATGGCGGTCGCCAATTCGCTCGCCGGCGTGAAAATCGGCGGCGCGCGGCAGGTGGAATGCACGATCAACGGCCTGGGCGAGCGCGCCGGCAATTGTTCGCTGGAAGAAGTGGTGATGGCCGTCAAGACCCGCAGGGATTATTTCGGCCTGGACCTGGGCATAGACACGCAGCACATTCTTGCGGCCAGCCGCATGGTGAGCCAGACCACCGGTTTTGTGGTGCAGCCGAACAAGGCGGTCGTCGGCGCCAACGCGTTTGCGCACGCTTCCGGCATCCACCAGGACGGCGTGCTCAAGGCGCGCGACACCTATGAAATCATGCGTGCCGAAGACGTGGGCTGGAGCGCCAACAAGATCGTGCTGGGCAAGCTGAGCGGGCGCAACGCCTTTAAGCAGCGCCTGCTCGAGCTCGGCGTTGCCATGGAGAGCGAAGCGGAGATCAACAACGCCTTTGCCAAATTCAAGGAACTCGCCGACCGCAAGAGTGAAATTTTCGACGAAGACATCCTGGCGCTGGCCAGCGATGAAAGCGCTTCCCACGACAACGAGCAGTACGGCTTTGTGTCCCTGTCGCAGCACAGTGAAACCGGCGAACGCCCCCAGGCCAGCGTCGTGTTCACGGTGGCCGGCAAGGAAGTCAAAGGCGAGTCGGACGGCAACGGCCCCGTGGACGCTTCCCTCAAGGCCATCGAATCACACGTCAAAAGCGGTGCCGAGATGGTGCTTTACTCCGTGAACGCCATCAGCGGGTCGACGGAAAGCCAGGGGGAAGTCACGGTGCGCTTGCAGAACAGCGGACGGGTTGTCAATGGGGTGGGCGCCGACCCGGACATCGTGGTGGCCTCGGCCAAGGCTTATCTGAGCGCCTTGAACAAACTCCAAAGTAAAGCTGACCGGGTGGCCGCGCAGGGTTGATGTAACAATTGGGAAAATAAAGTCGTTTAAATTCAACGACTTGGCGCGAAGTCTGGGTGCAAACCGGGAGGCGAAGCGGAAAAATCGCACGAATTGAGTGTATTTTTAGGAAAGTCACGCAAGTTTTTGATATTGCGTGACTTTTTCTATTTGTATACACTCCAGCCATCCCATCATTGCAATCCCACGCAGGCAATATTCACCATGTCTCATCAGATTTTCAATCGCGCATTAAAAATCGTTGGATTCGTGGCTCTGATAGCCGCCTTTGCAGTGCCCGCCGCCAATGCGGCGACCGCCAAAAATACCATTGTCAAAAAGCAGCACGCTTCTTCGAAGGCGTCGGCTTCCAAAAAAGTTGTCTCCACGCGCAAGAGCGTACGTTTTGTTGCAGGTACCAAGCGCCGCAGCATCATCCGCGCCTCGGTGCCGGCCAAACCGTCTTTCGGCCAGATCGCCGGCCTGCACAGCGCGCAGGATCCGCTGGAACTCAAGTCCAGCGTGGCGCTGGTGATTGACCAGGACACGCGCGAAGTGCTGTTCAGCAAGAACGACCATGCGGTGCTGCCTATCGCGTCCCTCACCAAGCTGATGACCGGTGTCATCATCAGCGGTGCCAAGCTGCCCATGGACGAGATGATCACCGTGACGCAGGATGACGTGGACACAGAAAAGGGCAGCAGCTCGCGCCTGAAGGTCGGCACCACACTGACTCGCGGCGAACTGCTGCACCTGGCCCTGATGTCCAGCGAAAACCGCGCGGCGCACGCGCTGGGCCGCACCTATCCCGGCGGTATGGCAACCTTCGTGAGCCTGATGAATGCCAAAGCCAAGATGCTGGGCATGACCGACACCAGCTATGTGGAGCCCACGGGCCTGTCCAGCCGCAACCAGTCAAGCGCGCAAGACCTCGCGACGCTGGTCAATGCCGCCCACGGCGATCCCATGCTGCGTGAACTGTCCACGTCCACCGGTTACCAGGTGGCAGTCGGCAGCCGCACGCTGCAGTACAACAACACCAACCGCCTCGTGAAGAACCCCGAGTGGGACATAGGCCTGCAGAAAACCGGCTACATCTCTGAAGCCGGCCAGTGCCTGGTCATGCAGACCAAAATTGCGGGCCGCAAGCTGATCATGGTGTTCCTGGATTCCGCCGGCAAGCTGAGCCGCCTGGGTGACGCCGAGCGCGTGCGCCGCTGGGTGGAGTCCAACCCGGTGACCGAGCCCAAGGTCAACGTCAGCGCTTCCGCCAAGCAAGCCAACGGCTGATTCAGCCATTGCTTGCGGCAGCTGGCACGGAAGGCCAGCGCCCCTTCTTCCTTTTTTTCTTCTTATTTCGGCCTGTAGCCCAGCGCCGCTGAAATTTCATTGGCCGTTGCCTGCAGCTTGGGCAGCCAATGTTCATCAAGCCGGTCCGCCGGCGCCGAAATCGACAAGCCCGCCACCAGCTTGTTCTGGTCGTCGTAAATGCCGGCGGCCATGCAGCGCACTCCCAGTTCCAGCTCCTCGTTGTCGCGCGCGATGCCGTACTGGCGCGCCTTGGAGAGCTCGCGCTCGAGCACCGGCAACTGGGTGATGCTGTTGCGCGTCTGCCCCGACAGCCCGGTGCGCGTCGCATAGGTGCGCAGGCGCTGGGGATCGTCAAAAGCCAGGAACAGCTTGCCCACGGAAGTCAGATGCAGCGGCGCGCGGCCGCCAATGGCACGAACCACCTGCATGCCGGAGCGCTCGCTGTAGGCGCGTTCCACGTACACGATTTCGTCGCCCTGGCGCATGCTCAGGTTCACCGGTTGCTGGGTGATCTTGTGCAGTTCTCGCATGGGGGTCAGTGCCGCCTCGCGCACATCCAGGCGGGCCTTCACGAGATTGCCCAGCTCCAGCAGCCGCATGCCCAACCGGTAGCTGCCCGCCGCGGGGCGGTCGACAAAACGCCCGGTGGCCAGGTCGTTCAGGATGCGGTGGGCCGTGGACGGGTGCAGGCCCGATTTTTCGCTGATTTCCTTGAGCGACAAGGCCTCTTCGCGGTTCGCCAGGATTTCAAGCAGCGTGAACATTCTCTCGAGGACCTGGACGGTCGGTGTGGCGGAAGGGGCGGAGTCGGGCTTTTTCATGTGCAGGCTTTCTGCTGCAAATTTTACCCTGTGAAATGCAAATGCGTCTGCTGATGCAGGCTGAGAGGGGGTCAAGCCGGGTCTGAAAGACTGTTGGAGCCGGCGCCGGAGACAGAAGGCTTTGCGGAAAGAACCCATCTGCCATCCAGCAGCACTTCATTGGGGCTGAATCCAGCCTTGTAATTCATCTTCGGGCTCTCGGCTATCCAGTAACCCAGGTAGACATAAGGCAGCTCCAGGCGCCGCGCCTGCTCGATCTGCCAGAGTACGCTGTAGTTGCCGTAGCTGGCACGGGTGTCCGGCTCATAGAAGGTGTACACCGCCGAAATGCCGTCCTCCAGCACGTCAAGGATGGAGACCATCTTGAGCGCTCCCGGTTCACCATTGGGAAGGGTTTCACGGAACTCCACCAGCCGTGAGTTGACGCGGCTTTGCAGCAGGAACTGGGTGTACTGGTCGATGCTGTCGTGGTCCATTCCGCCGCCCGCGTGGCGGCCGTTCTGGTAGCGCAGGTAGAGCTGGTAGTGCTCCGGCATGAAGCAGAGCTTGAGAATGCGGGCGTGCAGGGTGCGATGCCGGTTCCAGGCGCGGCGCTGGCTGCGGTCCGGCCTGAAAAGTTCGACCGGCACCCGCAGCGGCACGCAAGCCTGGCAGCCGTCGCAGTAGGGGCGGTAGGTGAACATGCCGCTGCGGCGAAAGCCGTTGGTCACCAGCTCCGAATAGGCGTCGTTGTGGATCAGATGGCTGGGCGTTGCGACCTGCGAGCGGGCCTGCTTTCCCGGCAGGTAGCTGCAGGGGTAGGGTGCCGTTGCATAGAACTGCAAGGTTTGCAGGGGCAGGTCTTTGAGGTGCGTCACGGTAGGTCTGTCATTCCCGTCGTCAGAAGCTGATTCCAGTATACGGGTTTGAATTCCCAGAGGGGTGCGGTTTTGTTCACGTTTGCGGCGAGATGAGAGACAAATTGCGCGCGGGTGATTTCACCGGCCCCCAGCGATGCCAGATGCCGTGTGTTTTGCTGGCAGTCGATCATGGCCATTTCGTGTGCGCGGCAAAAAGCCACCAGCGCCGCCAGCGCGATCTTCGAGGCGTCGCTCTGGTGGGCGAACATCGATTCACCGAACACCATGCGGCCCAGGTTGACGCAGTACAGGCCGCCAACCAGTTCGCCATCTACCCAGGTTTCCACGCTATGGGCATGGCCGGCCCGGTGCAGGCTGGTGTAGGCCTGCACCATGTCCGGAACAATCCATGTGCCCGGCTGGCCCGCGCGCGGCTTGTCGGCGCAGGCATTGATGACGCGCTCGAAGGCGCTGTCGAAGCGGAGTTCACAACCGGGCTTAGCCTGGAAATGAGCCAGGGTTTTGCGCAGCGAACGGTGCAGCTTGAAATCATGCGTCTGCAAAACCATGCGCGGATCGGGGCTCCACCACAGCGGTGGCTGGCCCAGGCTGAACCATGGAAAAATCCCGCGCGAATAAGCCAAAACCAGCGTGGGCACATCCAGTGCTGCGCCGGCTGCGAGCAACCCCGGGGCAGGGTCGTGATGACTCCAGGCTTCTTCAAGCGGCGGAAAGCTCTCGCCGGCGGCAAGCCAGGGAACAGGGCGGGGAAGTTTTCCCATGCTTAAAAGCGCATCGGCATGAAACGGTGAGAGCGATGAAAGCGGCAAGCCGGGGAGGGCATGCACACATGGTAGCCGAGTGGATTCATTGACGGATTAAGTCATAGTGTTCGATGACCTTGGCAGGGGCGCTATGGATTTGATAGCTGCATGCATCTGTCGAGCGAGGGGTTTAGCGTACCGCTCTCAGCGTGACGTATTTGGTGAAGCCGCCTCCCTGGTCCCGTCCGCGGAAAACTGCCCAATGAAATTCGGCGAGCTTAAAAAGTGCAGAAATTGACGCTATAATCTAAGGCTGTATTCCTCAATAGCTCAGTTGGTAGAGCGCCGGACTGTTAATCCGTAGGTCCCTGGTTCGAGCCCAGGTTGAGGAGCCAAGAACAAGCCGAAAGGCAATCAAAGCCCGCTACCTGATTCAGGTTGCGGGCTTTTTTTTCGGGTGCGTCTTATGCTGGAGTCCCCGGCTGGCCGCGAGCGTGTTTCGCAATAGTCGATCGATGATCTTCGTCACCGAGACCCCGACTAACGCAGTGTTGTCCGCAACCGTTTGCCGAATTGTGCATTCAACCTGGTGATCATGGCCTCCGCACGCTGGGCTATGTGGGACACTGCCGAAGGTATGGGGGAAACGAATGTCCGATCAAGATTTTGACCACGAATATCCCCGCGTGCTGAGCATCGCGGGTTCCGACAGCGGTGGCGGGGCCGGCATCCAGGCCGACCTCAAAACCTTCGCCGCGCTGGGCTGCTACGGCATGACGGCCATCACCGCGCTGACGGCGCAGAACACGCGTGGGGTACGCGCCATCCACGGCGTGCCGCCGCAGATGCTGCGCGACCAGATTGACGCCGTGATCGAAGACATGGGCACGGACGCGGTGAAGATAGGCATGCTGCACGCACCCGACATCGTGCAGACCGTGGCCCAGGCGATTGACCGCCACGCGCTGCGCAACGTGGTGCTGGATCCTGTCATGGTTGCTACCAGCGGCGCGGTGCTGATCGACAACCCCGCCATCGCGATACTGGTGAGCGAGCTGTTTCCGCGCGCCATCCTGGTCACGCCCAACCTCGACGAGGCCTCGCTGCTGGTCGGCCGGCCGCTGGCCGACGAAGAAGCCATGCAGGCCGCCGCAGAGGAGCTTCTGGCCAAAGGCGCTCGCGCCGTGCTGCTCAAGGGCGGGCATCTGCCCGGCGACGTGGTGAGCGACCTGCTGGCCACCCAAGGCGGCGAGTTGCACTGGATGCGCGGGCCGCGCATTGCCAGCCCCAACACCCACGGGACCGGTTGCACCTTGTCGTCCGCGATCGCGGCACATCTGGCCCTGGGCCAACCCTTGCTGGCGGCGGTGCAGCTGGCGCGCGGCTATGTGCGCGGCGCGCTGCAGGCCGGCGCCCGGGTGCGTACGGGCGAGGGTAGCGGGCCGCTGAACCACGGCCACGCGCCCCTTGCGATGCGGCTCAGGCCGCTGCGCTGAGGGGCTGGCGGCCGGGGCGAGTCAGGCGCGCCAGCACAAAGGTCAAGGCCAGCGTCGGCAACGCCGCGCCCCAGTCGGGCGCGAGCTTGGCACACAGGTGGTAGCAGGCAATGCCCAGCAGCCAGACGGCGACGGCGCTCGGGTTTACCTTGCGTGCGGCCACCAGCGAAGCGATATGGGGCGTGCCGGCCAGCCGCGCCAGGATCACACCGTACAAGGGCACAAACACCGAACTGAGCATCAGCAAAAACGGCTCCAGGCTGTGCATGGGCAGCACCAGCGCCAGCGCGGTGCACAGCAGGGTCAGGCCCACGCCCCAGCGGCGCACGCTCCAGGCCGGCTTCAGGCTGTGGCCGGCCACCGAGCCCGAATAGAGGTCGCCGTAGGCGTTGTCGACCTCGTCGATCAGGATCAACCCCAACGCGATCAGCCCGCCCTGCGCCAGCAGCAGCGCGGCGACCAGGTCGGTGCTGGGTGTTGTGATGGCGACCAGCACACCCAGCGCGTAGCACCAGATATTGGCCACCGCATAGCCCAGCCATGTGCCGCGCAAAGCGCTGTTGCCGTCACGCCCGTGGCGCGCGAAATCGGCCACCAGCGGCAGCCAGGAAACCGGCATGGCGATCACCAGGTCCAGCGCCGACAGCGTGCTCATGCCGCCTTCACCGGGGCGGTTCCACAGCGCGGCCAGGCCCTGGCTGTTGGCCTTGGCCAGGAACTGCCAGGTCAACCACAGCAGCGAGGCGATGACCAGCGGCAAGCCGTAGCGTCCTATGAATTTGCGCACCAGCCTGACCATGGAACCCGACAGCAGTGCCAGCAGCACCGCGCCCCAGAGCAGCGTGGCCAGCAAGGGCCACATAGCGCCCGCAAAGCCCCCAGACTGGCGCGCGATGGCAACAGTGCCGTCGCGCATCACCACCAGCTCGAAGGTGGTCCAGCCTATCAGTTGCACGATGTTCAGCAGCACGGGCAGGCGTGCGAAGCCGCTGCCATAGGTCGCATGCATCAGCCCAGCGCTCGAAAGCCCGCTGTCGCAGCCGATCTTGGCCGTCCAGGCCAGCAGGCCCGCGCCCAGGATGGAGCCGCAGACGATCACCGCCAACGCCGTTTGTGTGCCCAGGGCCGGCACCAGGTAGGCGCCTATCTGCATGACCAGCAGGCCCACGCCCAGGCTAAGCCAGAGCGCGGCATGGTCGCTCCAGCCGAACAGGCGCTCGCCCGCGGGCAGTGGTGTGAGAGCCGTGTTGCCGGCGGCGGAGGTTGAGGGCGTGGTCATCAGCAGTTCCGATCTTCAATGCCAGGTCGGCCTGCCTGAAGCCCGCAAGAACAGCGGACCTGTGGAACATGCTTCCCTGCGCGAGGATTACCTCAAATCAGGTTCAAAGGGACTTTCTCAGCCGCCGCCGTTCGGAATCACGAACCGCGGCAACACCCCCAGCGAAAGCGCCCTTGCGGGCACTGCACAAATTGTAGGGTGGATTCAGGCTTGATTCGAGCCGCAGCAAAAAGCCCGCGCATGGCGGGCTTTTGAAAAGAGCGGGGCCTGCGCCGGCTAGTCGTCAAACACCGGCGACTCGACGCCCAGCACCTTGTGCAGTTTCGGGCTGGTCGTGGTGTATTGCAGGTGAATTTTCTTGTCGGGGAAGATGAAGGGTGCAGCGCCAAAGGCGGCCAGCGCGCATTCATGGAAACCGCTGAGGATCAGCTTCTTCTTGCCCGGGTAGGTGTTGATGTCACCCACCGCGAAGATGCCGGGGACATTGGTGGAGAATTTTTCGGTGTCCACCTTGAGTTGCTTGCGCTCGATGTCCAGGCCCCAATCGGCGATCGGCCCCAGCTTGGGTGACAGGCCGAAGAACACCAGCAGCACGTCCAGCGGCACCACGCGCGTGATGCCATCAGATCCGGTGACCTTGGCACCCGTCAGCCGGCCTTGTTTTTCCTCGTAGCCGGTGACCTGGCCCACGACGAACTGCATCTCGTAGGCATCGCAGAGCTCACGCATTTTGGCCACGCTGGCGGGCGCCGCCTGGAAGCCGTCGCGCCGGTGGACCAGGATCACGCTTTCGGCCTTGTTCGGGCCCTCGGCTGCGAAGTTCAGCGCCCAGTCGAGCGCGGAGTCGCCGCCGCCTACGATCACCAGGTTTTTGCCGGCAAAGTCGGCCGGGTTTTTCACGCGGTAGAACAGCTGGCTGTCGTCGAATTGCTCCAGGCCGTCGACGCGCAGCAGCTTGGGCTGGAAAGCGCCTACGCCCGCCGCGATAAAAATCGTCTTGGTCAGGAAGCGCGTGCCCTTGGAAGTTTCGACAAAAAAGCGGCCGTCCTGCTGCCGTTCGACCGTGCTGACTTCCTGGCCGAAATGAAAGGTCGCGCCGAAAGGCTCGATCTGCCTGAGCAAGTTGTCGGTCAGTTCTTTGCCGGTGCACATGGGCACGGCGGGAATGTCGTAAATCGGCTTGTCGGGGTAGAGCTCTATGCACTGGCCGCCCGGATAGGCCAGCGAGTCGATCACATGCGCCTTGATCTCCAGCAGGCCCAGCTCGAACACCTGGAACAGTCCCACAGGCCCGGCGCCGACGATCACCGCATCGGTTTCGATGGGGCCGTCGTGCTCGGCTGCGGTGTTGATCACTTCTTGGTTCAGTTGGGGTTCCATGGTTCCTGGGGCGCCGGGCGGCCGCAAGGGCCTGGGGCCGGCGGCCCCGGGTCAGCTTAGCGGATCAATTCGGACAGTTTGCCCGTCTTGTCTTTCCATTCCTCGGCRTCGGGCAAAGCATCCTTGCGCTTGGTGATGCTTTTCCAGCCCTCGGCACGGCTCAATTCCACATTGAGCTTGATGAAGGCAATCTGGTCGGCCGGCACGTCTTCCTCGGCATAGATGGCGTTCACGGGGCATTCCGGAATGCAGACGGCGCAGTCAATGCACTCGTCCGGATCGATCACCAGCATGTTGGGGCCTTCGCGGAAGCAGTCCACGGGGCAGACATCCACACAGTCGGTGTATTTGCAGCGGATGCAGGATTCGGAGACGATGTGGGTCATGTTTTTTCTAGGCTGGTCGGTGGAAACCCTTGATTTTAAGAGGTTTCCGCCAACAGGGTTATCAAAGACGCAAAGCGCTGTGCGCCTCGCGTGAAGGCCGGCTTAAAGGACCAGCGCCGCACCTGAGGTTCTGTGCGAGGCCGTATCCACCAGCACCAGCGAGCCCAGSATGCGCGAACGCGCATAGGGCAGGGTGGCCAACGGCTCCTGCAGGCTCAGCTCGATATGGCCGATGGCATTGGGCGGCAGCTCGCTGGCGTCTTCCTCGGCCAGGGTGTTCACGTCGAGCTTGTGCACGATGCGCTTGACCTTGGCCTTGACCCAGCGGTGGCCGTGCAGCGTCCAGTAGACGCGGCCGGCGACCAGCGGCTCGTCGTCCATCCACGCCACGGTGGCCGAGATTTCGCGTGAGGGCTCGAAGCTGTCCACGGCCAGCAGCCAGTCGCCGCGCGACACGTCGACTTCGCGGTCCAGCACGATGCCCGCACTGTGGCCGGCCAATATGGTCTTGGGCTGGCGGATGTGATCAAGCACCTGGGCCACCACCGCAGTCTTGCCGCTGGGCAGGATGGTCACGCTCTGGCCCGGCTGTACACCGCCGGTAGCGACACGCCCCCAGAAGACGCGGCGGCCTTGCGAAGTGTCGGACGATGACGAGAATTTTTCGACCCACTGCACCGGAAATGCAAACGCTTCGGTGCTCTCCGCGGCCGTCACGGGCAGGTGCTCCAGCAACTGCAGCAGCGACAGGCCTTCATACCCGCACCAGCCGGGCTTGCCGTCGACCACGTTGTAGCCCTTGAGGGCCGACACCGGTACCGTCGCCTTCACAGGGATGCGCGCGGCCTTGGCGAAGGCGGCCAGCGCCGCGTCAATATTCTTGAACGCAAGCGCCGGGTCTTCTACCGCGTCGAGTTTGTTGACAGCGAACACGATGGACGGCACGCGCAGCAGGTTGACCAGCAGCGAATGGCGGCGGGTTTGCTGCAGCAGTTCCAGCGATGGGTTTTTCCAGTCGAGCTTGGTGGCATCGACCAGCACCACGGCGGCGTCGGCGCTGGAGGCGGCCGTCACCATGTTGCGGGTGTATTGCTCGTGGCCGGGTGCATCGCCGATGATGAACTTGCGGCTTTCGGTGGCGAAGTAGCGGTAGGCCACATCGATGGTGATGCCCTGTTCGCGTTCGGCCGACAGGCCATCGGTCAGAAGGGCCAGGTCGGTCTCGCCGCCGCGCTGCACGCCGGCCAGGTGGTCTTGCAGCACCGCACGGCTGTCCACCAGCAGGCGGCCGATGAGGGTGCTTTTGCCATCGTCAACCGAGCCGCAGGTGATGAATTTCAGCGCCGGCTTCAGGTCGTTCTGTCCCGGTACGGCTTCCAGTTGGGCGGTACCCGCTATCAAATCAGTCGTGCTCATCAGAAATACCCGTCTTTCTTGCGCTTTTCCATGGAGGCGTCGGAAGTCTTGTCGTCCATGCGTGTGGCGCCGCGCTCGCTCACGTCGGCGGCGAGCGTTTCAATCACGATCTCGGCGGCCGTGGCGGCCGGGCTGTCCACCGGGCAGGTGCAGGTGATGTCGCCCACGGTGCGAAAGCGCACGGTTTTTTCAACGATTTGTTCGCCGTCGCGCGCGGGGGTCAGGTCGGTCACCGGCACCAGCAGGCCCTTGCGCTCGACCACCTTGCGCTGGTGTGCGTAGTAGAGCGAGGGCAGCGCGATTTTTTCGCGTTCGATGTACTGCCACACGTCGAGTTCGGTCCAGTTGGAAATCGGGAACACGCGGAAGTGTTCGCCGGGCTGCAGCCGGGTATTGAACAGCGTCCAGAGTTCGGGGCGCTGCGCCTTGGGCTGCCACTGGCCGAAGCTGTCGCGGTGCGAAAAAATGCGCTCCTTGGCGCGGGCCTTTTCCTCGTCGCGGCGGGCGCCGCCTATCAGCGCGTCAAAGCGGAATTCGTCAATCGCCTCCAGCAGCGTGACCGATTGGTGCACATTGCGCGACTCGCCCGGATGGGCCAGGCGCACGGTGCCGCGTTTCATGGAGTCTTCGACATTGCGCACAATGAGTTCGGCGCCCAGTTCCTTGGCACGGAAGTCGCGGAAGTCGGTTACTTCGTGGAAGTTGTGGCCGGTGTCGATCATCAGCAGCGGGTAGGGGATGCGGCCCACGCCAAAGGCCTTTTCGGCGCACTTGAGCATCACCAGCGAATCCTTGCCACCCGAAAACAGCAGGGCAGGGCGCTCAAAGGCGGCGGCTACTTCGCGCAGGATGAAGATGGTTTCCTCTTCCAGCGCATCGAGGTGGGAGTTGGACAGCCGCGCGATGGAGTTCGCCGGGTCGGCTGGCAGCAGGTGGGAGGGTGAGCGGGCGTTCATAGGTCGGTCAGTGCGCAAGGTGCAGGCCGCATTCGCGGTTGTCTTCGCCCTTGGTAGGGTCTACATAGTCGAAGTTGTTGGGCAGGCGGTTGATTTCGCAGTACTGGTAGAGGTCCTTCGACGACCAGTGCAGCAGCGGCGCAACCTTGATCAGGCCGTCGGGGTTGACGCTGACCGGGTCCATCTGGGCGCGGACCGCGGTATCAGTGGCGCGCAGGGCCGTGAACCAGACCTGGGGCGCGGTTTCACGCAGGGCACGGGCAAATGGCTCGAGTTTCACTTCTTCCGTGAAAGCCGCATGGCGCGGGGCGTCCAGCGCCGGGGTCGGGCCTTCGACGGCCTCGCGGTGCGCACGGGAGCGGCGCGGCAGGTAAATATGCAGGTCCAGCTTGAGCAGCTTCGTCACTTCATCGGCGAAGCGGTAAGTGGCCTCGGTGTTGTAGCCGTTGTCCATCCAGACCACGGGAACGCGGGGATTGGCACGCGTCACCATGTGCAGGATCACCGCTTCGAAGGGGCGGAAATTGGTGGTGACGATGGCGGGCCGGCCCAATCCCACGGCCCAGTCCACCAGGCCTTGCGCATTGCGGCCGAGTTCCGCGTTGATTTTTTCAAGGTTGAGGCTCATGGTGTTCAGGCGGCAGCCGCTTCCTTGAAGTGGGGTTGCACGTCTACCGCATCACCCTGGTATTTGCCGGCGGCGTAACCCGGGTAGCTGCCCAGCACGCGCTGGGCAACGGCCATGTCCTGGTCTGCGCGCAGCACCGCGGTGTCAAAACCGCTGCGCTCCATCTGCGCCAGCTGGTCCACCAGCACGTCGCCGGTGGCGCGGATTTCACCCTTGAATTCGCGGCGGCGACGCAGCAAAAAAGCCTGGCTGTAGGCGCGGCCGTCGGTGAACTTCGGAAAGTGCAGGTCAATGCGCGTGACACCGGCCAGCGACACCTCAAAGGGATTGGCGTCGTTCGCGATGGCCAGCACGCCGGCTTGCTCGGTGCCACTGTGTTCGTTGAAAGGCAGTAGTTTCATCGTCATTTCTTTCAGTGCGCGACGGTGTTGGGGGCAAAGCGCGCGGCCTTGGCGGCGGCCTTGTAGGGATCCATGCCGACGCGGCGCAAGGTCGCGATGAAGGTTTCCCCGTCTTCGCGCAGCTGGCGGTAGGTGTCGAGCACGGCCTCGATGACTTCAGGCACTTCGGCGCCCGTGAACGAGGGGCCGACAACCTTGCCCGGCACCGAGGCGCCGCTCAGCGCGGAGCCGTCCGAGCCGCCCAGCGAGACCTGGTACCACTCCAGGCCGTCCTTGTCGACGCCCAGGATGCCGATGTGGCCGCTGTGGTGGTGGCCGCAGGAGTTGATGCAGCCGCTGATGTGCAGGTCGATTTCGCCCAGGTCGTGCAGCTCGTCCATGTCCTGGTAGCGCTCGGTGATGGCTTCGGCGATGGGGATGGAGCGCGCATTGGCCAGCGAGCAGAAATCGCCGCCGGGGCAGGCGATCATGTCGGTCAGCAGACGGACGTTGGGCTTGGCAAAACCGGCCTTGCGGGCGGCGCGCCAGAGTTCAGGCAGCTCGTCGCAGCGCACCCAGGGCAGCAGCAGGTTCTGGTCGTGCGTGACGCGCACCTCGCCGGCGCTGAACTGGTCGGCCAGGTCGGCGGCGATGTCGAGCTGGTCGGCCGTCGCGTCGCCGGGGGCCTGGCCCAGGCGCTTGAAGGACAGCGTCACGGCGCGCAGGTCGGGATTCTGGTGCGGCGCCACGTTGCGTTGCAGCCAGCGGCCGAACTCGATGTCGTCCTCTGCAGCGGCGCGCAGGATGTTGGCGATCTTCACGTCGGCGCTCTTGCGGTCGCACTTGAGCGTGGGCGGCACGAATGAGGCCGTCACGCGGTCCAGTTCTTCCTGGGTGATGGTGTGCGGCGCACCGTCGTGTTCGATGATCTGCTTGTACTCGGCCTCGACCTCGTCGATGTAGCGCTGGCCTTCAGCCTTCACGAGGATCTTGATGCGGGCCTTGTAAATGTTGTCGCGGCGGCCGTAGCGGTTGTACACGCGCACCACGGCTTCCAGGTAATTCATGATCTGGTTCCAGGGCAGGAACTCGCGTATCACTGTGCCTATGACCGGCGTGCGGCCCATGCCGCCGCCCACCAGCACCTTGAAGCCCAGCTCGCCTTCGGCATTGCGCACCAGGTGCAGGCCCACGTCGTGCCAGGCCGTGGCGGCGCGGTCTTCACGGGCGCCGCTGATGGCGATCTTGAACTTGCGCGGCAGGAAGGCGAACTCGGGGTGCAGCGTGCTCCACTGGCGCAGGATTTCGCCGAAGGGCCGCGGGTCGGCGATCTCGTCGACGGCGATGCCGGCGCGTTCGTCGCTGGTGATGTTGCGTATGCAGTTGCCGCTGGTCTGGATGCCGTGCATGTTGACGCTGGCCAGAAGGTCCATCACGTCGGCCGACTTGTCCAGCGGAATCCAGTTGTACTGCACGTTCTGGCGCGTCGTGAAGTGGGCATAGCCGGTTGTCAGCTTGGAGCTGACCGACAGGCCGCTTTTGAGGTTGACGGGGCCCAGCTTGTCCTGCTTGGCCTGGGCGTCGTTGAAGAGCGCCGCATTGGGCTGGTCGTATTCGCGGGCAATTTTGGCCAGCACGCGCACCTGTGCGCTCGACAGCTCGCCGTAGGGCACGGCCACGCGCAGCATGGGCGCGTAGCGCTGCACATACCAGCCGTTTTGCAGGCGCAGAGGGCGAAATTCGTCTTCCGGCAGCTTGCCGGCCTGCCAGCGGCTCAGCTGGTCGCGGTACTGGTTGGCGCGGGCCTGGACGAACTCGCGGTCAAATTCTGTGTATTGGTACATGGCTGTCGGGGTTCAACGTGAGATTTTTATTGAAGGAAAGCGGATTCAGCGGACCAAAGCGGCCTGGCGGATCAGATCGAGATCAGTTTCACGCCGGCATAGGCCAGCAGCACCGAGAGCAGCGAACGGATCACGCGGTCCGGCGTCTTGTGCACCAGGTGCGAGCCCAGCCAGATGCCGGGCAGGGAGCCTGCCAGCAGCTTGATGAGCAGCGACCAGTCGACCGAACCGATGGAGGCGTGGCCAAGGCCGGCGACCAGCGTCAGCGGCACGGCGTGGGCGATGTCGGCCGCCACGATGCGCGGCAGCGGCAGGGTGGGGTATAGCAGCATCAGCACGATCACGCCGATGGCGCCCGCGCCGACGGACGTCAGGGTGACCAACGTGCCGATGACCGCGCCGAACAGCAGCGGCAGCGCCCAGTGGCGCGAGCGCGTGGCCTGGCCGATTTCTTCGGCGGTGATGGTGACCGGGGCGGCCTTTCCGCGCAGCGCCTTGTAGAGGGTGGCGCCGGCCRTCAGCAGCAGCGCAATCCCCAGCGTGGTCGTCATGATGGTCTGCGTGGCTGGATTGGCGGGGCCCAGGCGTTGCAACATATAGAGAGTTGCCAGCGAGGCCGGGATGCTGCCGGCCGCGGTCTGGCCGACGATTTTCCAGTCGACCGCGCGGGCGCGGGCCAGGCTGACGGTGCCGCCCATCTTGGTGAAGGCGGCGAACAGCAGGTCGGTGCCAATGGCCAGGTGCGGCTTGATGCCGAAAAAGAAGATCAACAGCGGCGTCATCAGCGAGCCGCCGCCCACACCGGTCAGGCCCACCACCAGACCCACGGCAAAGCCGGCAAATACGAAGGCAAATTCATGCATGGCGGAAAATGTAAGTGCCCGGCTTATAAAAACAAACTACACATTTGTTCTGCCGTTATCCGGATAAGCTTATTCGCAAGTATTTATGCGGGTTTCCTGCGAGTTTGAGGGGCGAATCGTTTAAGAATTTCCACGCTTGTCCCCAAGGCACTCCCCGGCATTCACAATGCGCTGGTACAGTCCCTGCTTTTCCCGGCTGGCTACCCCGTTGTGCCGGCTTGATGGAACGCATCGCATACTTTTTGGAGAACACCGTGAAATTTACAAAATCCGCCTTGCTGGGTGGCTTGGTGCTGGCGTCCGCGGCCACCCTGGCGCTGGCACAGGGCGGCTCTAAGCCCACCATCAAGATCGGCGAAATCAACAGTTATTCGACCATTCCGCAGTTCACCCAGCCCTACCGCCAGGGCTGGCAACTTGCCGTCGAAGAGGTCAACGTCACCGGCGGCCTGCTGGGCCGCAAGGTCGAGGTCATCGCCCGCGACGACGCCGGCAAGCCCGAAGAGGCCCTGCGCCATGCGATCGAGCTGACTTCCAAGGAAAAGGTCGATGTGCTGGCCGGCGGCTTCCTCTCCAACGTCGGCCTGGCGCTGGCCGACCATGCGCAGAAGAACAAGAAGGTGTTCATCGCCAGCGAGCCGCTGACCGATGCCCTGATCTGGGACAAAGGCAACCGCTACACCTTCCGCCTGCGCCCCGGTACCTATATGCAGGCCGCCATGCTGGTCGAAGAGGCCGCCAAGCTGCCGGCCAAGCGCTGGGCTGTGATTGCCCCCAACTATGAATACGGCACCAGCGCAGTGGCGGCCTTCAAGGAGCTACTCAAGGCCAAACGCCCCGACGTGGAATTCGTCGGCGAGCAGTGGCCGGCGCTCGGCAAGCTCGATGCCGGCACCACGCTGCAGGCCACCATGCAGAGCAAACCCGATGCCATCTTCAACGTGACCTTTGGCGCCGACCTGGCCAAACTGGTGCGGGAAGGCAACCAGCGCGGCATCTTCCCAAGGGTGCCGGTGGTGTCGCTGCTCTCGGGCGAGCCCGAATACCTGGACGTGCTGAAAGACGAAACACCCAAGGGCTGGATCGTGACCGGCTACCCCTGGGACCAGATCGACTCGCGCGAGCACGCCAGCTTCGCCGCCAATTACTACCGCCGTTTCAACGAATATCCCAAGGTCGGCTCGGTGGTCGGCTATGCCACCATGCAGGCCATCTTCGCGGCCATTCGCAAAGCCAATTCCACCGACAGCGAAAAGCTGGTGGCGGCGCTGCGCGGGCTGAAGTTCTCCACCCCCTTCGGCCCGGCTGAATTCCGCGCCATCGATCACCAGTCCACCATGGGCGCCTACGTCGGCAAGCTGGACCTGCGCGGCAACAAGGGCACCATGGTGCAGTGGCGCTATGCCGACGGCAAGGCTTACCTGCCACCAGATGACTATGTCAAGGCCCGCCGTCCGGCCGCGGCCATGAAGTGACCTTTTGGCAACGCGTGCGCCGATTTCAGGGGCATGATGAAAAGGGCCACGCCGAATCCCCCATAATCGATCCACATGACGAATACGGGTGGTGAGGCTGTCAAGCGGATATTTGTAAAAGTGTTTGGGTTTGATGACGTAGAGCGTCACGCCCTGAACACCGTATTCCGCCTTTCCGAAACCCGACCCGTCGCCTATGCGCTGTGGACCGCCACCGCGCCCGACGAGGCCGACCTGGCTCTGGTAGACGGCGACAGCTGGGAAGCCGCGATCGAATTGGCCAATCCCGCGCACGACGATCTCAAACTGGTCTGGATCGGCGACAACGCCCCGCAGCGGGCCCATCTTGTGGTCAAGCGCCCGCTGCAATGGGCGGCCGTGATCGAGGGCATGGACGCGCTGCTTGCGGCCGAGCAGGCCCAAGCCGCCGACAAAGGGGCGAACACCGACCTCGACCTGGACCTGCTGTCCGAATCCAGCGCCATGCTGGACCTGGACCTCGACTTTGATTCCGAAGCCCCCACCGCGCCATCGCCGCTCGAGGCGCCCGCGCCCGAAGCCCAGCAGGCCGAGGTGCTGGTGGTGGATGCCGACCGCGATGCGCGCCTGTACCTGCGCGCCAGGCTGGCGATGGCCGGCCACACGCTGGTGGACGAAGCCGCCAGCGGCACCGAGGCTCTCAAGCTCCTGGATACGCGACTTTACAAATTGGTCGTCCTCGATATGGACCTGCCCGACATCGAAGGCTGGGAGATGGTCAAACGCGTCGAGGCCTCACGCCCGCCCGTCGAGTTCCTGATCCTGACCGGCAACAACCTGACGCCCGTCGACGCGGTGCGCGGCTGGTTTGCCGGTGCACGCGGCAGCCTGCGCAAACCCCTGCATCCCGGAAAACTCAAGTACCTGCTGCGCAGTTCGCGCCAAACCTAAGCGGGCGGCGTGCGCTGCGGCGCGAGTGCATCGGCCAGGCGCTGCTCCACGGGCAGCGGCTCTGCATGCAGCCTGGCTGCCAGCAATTCCCCACACAGCGCCGCAAAGCTCAGCCCGCGCGAGCCCATGCCGCTGCACACCCACAACGCCGATTCCAGTTCCCCCAACGCCGGCATACGGCTGGGTGTGGCGCAGCGCACGCCGGCCCAGCTCTGCACCTGGCCGGTTTCAAACTGTGCGGCCAGCGCGCGCGCCGTTTGCGGCAGCAGCGTTTGCAGCCGGCTGAAGTTGTGCAGGTCGTCCTCGGGCCGCGTCTGCGCGCGCGGGTTGTCGCGTTCAAAGCTGGAGCCCATGACCCAGGCCAGGCTACCGGCCTCGCCCGGCAAGGGCACGGCGGGCGCCAGGCTGCCGTGGCCGTTCACCGGGAAAGGGGGCAGGGCGCCCGCCGCGCCAGGCTCATGCCGGCCCCAGCTGACCTGGCCGCGTATGGCTTGCAGCGCGAGTTCGCCGCCGGCCTTGCCCGTCCCGGTATCGGCGCTGGCAGCCAGCGCGCGGCTCGCATAGCCCGATGCCAGTACCACCAGCTCGGCGCGGGCCAGTTCCCGGCCTTGCGCGTCAAACACCCGCCATTGGCCCGAGGCCTGGCTCAGGCGGCTCACTGCCGACCGGSCGTACAACTGCACCCCCGGCGTGGCCAGCCACGCGTCGACCAGGGCCGCCGGGCGGATCCAGCCGCCCCGTGCGTGCCACAGCGCGGGCGTGTCGGCCGGCAGGCCGCATTGCGACAGTTGCGCGGCATCCGCCGGGCGGCTCCAGTCGCCAGCGGCCTCGGCCCAATCCGCCGCCTGCCAGGCTTCAGGCCGCTTGCGCGGATGTTCGACCGCATGCTCCAGCACGCCGGTAGGGGCCCAGTCGCTATCCCCCAGCAAGACCCCAGCCTGCTGCAGCGTGGCACGAATGCCATGGCGCGACAGGCGAGAGAGCGGGCTGTCGTCGGGCGACACATGCGGCGCCAGCAAGCCGGCGGGCAGGCCCGACGCGCCGGCAGCGGCTTCTTCCGCCGCATCCAGCACCGTCACTTGCCAGCCGCGTCGCGCCAGGCTCGCTGCCACCGCCGCGCCGGCCAGGCCTGCCCCGATAACGACGCAGCTTGACGGTGCGCGCCGCCGGGGGGCAGGCTGCGCTTTTTTGGGCTCCCAGGCCGGGTTGAATTCGCCCTGCAGGTTGTCGCGCTTGGGCGGTATGCCCGGCACTTTTTTCACCACAAAGCCGCACTGCGCGAGCGCATCGCGCACGCTGCGCGCAATCGTCCAGGTGGCCACGCGCGTGCCGCGCCGGCAGCAGCGTGCCACCGCCTTGAAGGTGTGCACATCCCAGATGTCGGGGTTGCGCTGCGGGCTGAAGCCGTCCAGGTAAACCGAATCGGCCTCAAAAGATTGTTCGCGCAGCATGGCCTTGGCGTCGCCTATGCACAGCGTCAGCAAGACCCGGCCGCCATCGAAAACCAGGCGGTGAAAGCCAGGCAGCAAACCCCAGAGCTGGGCTCGCAATTGCTCGGCAAAGGGGATCAGTTCAGGATGGGTCTGGGCGCTGCGCAGCACGTCGGCCGCGCTGGCGGGAAAGGCCTCGGTCGAGACGAAATGCAGCAGGCGGGGGCGGTTCGGGTCGGCTTTCCAGGCGGCCCAGGTCACCAGAAAATTCAGGCCCAGGCCGAAACCGGTTTCCAGCACCGTCCATTGCGGCTGGCCGGCCCAGGCCCCGGGCAGGCCGCAGCCTTTGAGGAAAACTTCTTTAGCCTGGTCCAGCCCGCCGAGTTCGCTGCGGTAGCGGTCGCCGAAACGCGGGCTGAACGGGCTGCCGCCGGCGGTGCCGTCGTCCAGCCACTCGATCACCTCAGCCATGGCCAACAAGCGCGGGACTTCGGACCCAGACTAGCCGGGGCCGCGGAACCGGCTTTGCCGGGCCGCAGGCGCAGCGCCCCCTCGGGGGGCAGCGTAGTACGCGAAGCGACAAGCGTGGGGGCCTTATGGATTTGGCGGTACGTAACCCTGGACGGCGTCTGCGCCCTCGCCAAAGAAGTGCTTTTCCATCTGGCGCGCCAGGTACTGGCGGGCACGGGCATCGGCCAGGTTCAGGCGGTTTTCATTGACCAGCATGGTCTGCTGCTTCATCCAGTCCGCCCAGGCCTGCTTGCTGACTTCTTCCCAGATGCGCTTGCCCAGGGGACCGGGGTAAGGCGGAAAGTCCAGGCCTTCGGCTTCTTGGCCGAGCTTGATGCATTTGACGAGGCGTGCCATGGCGAGGGTTCTTTCGTGTAGCTAGTGGGGGATCAAAGGGGGCAAAAAAACGATCCGAGGATGTCCAAGGATGTTTACGGAATAAAGAACTGAGTTTTTATTCGTTCCAGTTTTTTAAGGCTGCTTCCAGAATCCATTTTGTTCGCATTTGACATGCATTTCCTGGAAAAGAGAGCAACCATGACTTCACGCCGCAACTTTATCAATGTTTCCACCCGCACCGCCGCCGCCCTGGGTTTGGGTTTGACGCTGGCAGGGTCACTGCTGACGGCCCAGGCCCAGCAGCCGCCCGTGACCCTGCTCAACGTGTCCTACGACCCGACACGCGAGCTCTATGTCGAATACAACGCGGCTTTCAGCAAATACTGGAAAGCCAAGACCGGCCAGGACGTGACCATCAAGCAATCGCACGGCGGCTCCGGCAAGCAGGCGCGCTCCATCATTGACGGCCTGGATGCCGACGTCGCCACCCTGGCCCTGGCCGGCGACACCGACGCACTGGTCAAAAACGGCGGCTGGCTGTCGGCCGACTGGCAGAAAAAGCTGCCGCACAATTCCTCGCCCTATACCTCCACCATCGTGCTGGCGGTTCGCCAGGGTAATCCCAAGGGCATCAAGGACTGGGACGACCTGATCAAACCCGGCATCAATGTGATCACGCCCAACCCCAAGACCTCGGGCGGTGCCCGCTGGAACTACCTGGCGGCCTGGGAATTCGCCAAGCGCAAATACGGCAGCGACGCCAAGGCCAAGGAGTTTGTCGCCAAGCTGTACGGCAACGTCTCGGTACTGGACACCGGCGCCCGCGGCTCCACCATCACCTTTGCCCAGCGTGCCCAGGGCGACGTGCTGATCGCTTGGGAGAACGAGGCCTATTTGCTTGAAAAGGAATTCGGCGCCAAGTTCGACGTGGTCGCACCTTCGCTCAGCATCCTGGCCGAGCCCGCCGTCGCCGTCGTCGACAAGAACGTGGACAAAAAAGGCACGCGCGCCGTGGCCGAGGAATACCTGAAGTACCTGTACTCGGAAGAAGGCCAGGACATCGCCGGCAAGAATTTCTACCGCCCGGCCGTTTCGCAAAAGGCCATTGCCAAGTACGCCAAGCAGTTCCCCAAGCTGAACCTGTTCACCATCGACCAGGCTTTCGGCGGCTGGACCAAGGCGGATAAGGAACACTTTGCCGACGGCGGCTCCTTCGACCAGATCTACACGAGAAAGTAACCCCCCGAAGCGGCCTCTGGCCGCCTCCCCCCAGGGGGCGCCCGCTGCGGCCCGGCTGAGCCGGTTCCGCGCCGGCACTGGAATAAGAGAACTGTCACACCGCGCTTGGTTGCCCAAGGCACTTCAGGGAAAACTTTTACTAATGTCTTCGCAACAATCCGTCCTGCTGATCGCCGGTAGCCCGTCCGAGCAGTCGCGCTCCTCAGCACTGCTCGATTCGGTCAACCACAGGCTGGCCCTGCGCGGCGGGCTGGTGGTCGAGCGCCTCAACATCCGTGAGCTGCCGGCCGAGGCGCTGCTGCTGGCTGAATGGGGCCATCCGGCCATCGTCAAGGCGATAGCGCAGATCGCCAGGGCGCGCGCCGTTGTCGTGGCCACGCCGGTCTACAAGGCGGCCTACAGCGGGCTGCTCAAGGTGCTGCTGGATTTGCTGCCGCAGACCGCGCTGAAAGAAAAAACCGTGCTGCCGCTGGCCACAGGCGGTAGCCCGCACCACATGCTGGCGCTGGACTATGCCTTGCGCCCGGTGCTGCAGGCGCTGGCCGCGCGCCACATCCTGCCCGGTGTTTACGCCACCGATTCCCAGGTGCCGCAATCGGCCGACAAGCGCTACGAGGTCGGCCCCGACATCGCCGTGCGCCTCGACGACGCGGTGCTGTCCCTGCTGGCGGAAAGCTTTCGCCAGCCGGCCACGGCCGGCTTTGAGCCGGTGCACTTTTCCCGGGTGCGATGTAGCGTTTGAACTCCTCACCGGGGCGCGCGGGCTGATCGTTCAGCCGCCGCCCTGAACCCTCGACGCCAATTTTGAAACCGCCAGGCAGGCGGCCGGGCGTAGCTTTGCCTCTCGCCGGTCGCGCACCCGGAAAAGACCACTGAAAAGGACATCCCATGAGCACCCCCTCCGCCGGCACACCCGGCACTTCCCAACAGCCCCCCAGGGCACGCACCTGGCTCGACTTCAGCCTGGGCCTGCTGCTGGCCGCCGCGATCGCGGGCGTCATCACCTTGCTGAGCCTGCCCGTGGCCCATGCGCAAGGAAACGCCGAAAAGGTCGAGCTGCGCATCGGCTACCAGAAAGCCGCCAGCCTGTTTGTGCTGCAAAAAGCCCAAGGCACGCTCGAAAAACGTTTGCAGCCGCTCAATGCCACGGTCAAGTGGGTGGAGTTCCCGGCCGGCCCGCAACTGCTCGAAGGCCTGAACCTCGGCTCCGTGGACGTGGGCTATGTGGGTGAAGCACCCCCCATCTTCGCCCAGGCGGCAGGCGCCAAATTCGCTTACATCGGCTATGACCCGGCCGCGCCTGAAGCCGAGGCCATCGTCGTGCCCAAAGACTCCGCCATCAAGTCCGTGGCCGAACTCAAGGGAAAGAAGGTCGCCCTCAACAAGGGCAGCAATGTCCACTACCTGCTGGTCAAGCTGCTCGAGAAAAACCACCTCAAGCTCAGCGACATCCAGCCCGTCTACCTGCCACCCGCCGATGCACGCGCCGCTTTCGAAAGCAAAAGCGTGGATGCCTGGGTGATCTGGGACCCCTTCACCGCGGCCGCGGAAAAAGCCATAGGCGCGCGCGTTCTGGCCGACGGCAAGGGCGTGGTCAACAACTACCAGTACTACCTGGCCGAGCGCGGTTTCGTCGCCAAAAACCCCAAGGTCATCCAGGCCCTGTTTGACGATTCGGTGGAGCGGGGCGTCTGGCTCAAGGCCAACCTCAAAAAGGCGGCCGAGCTGATCGCGCCGCTGCAAGGCCTGCCGGTCGACGTGGTTGAGACCAGCCTCAAGCGCTATGAGTTCAAGGTCCAGCCCGTGCCGGCCAGCGTGATCGCCGACCAGCAAAAACTGGCCGACACCTTCTTCGAGCTCAAGCTGATTCCCAAGGCCATCAATGTCAGTGATGCCGCCTACAAGCCCGCCCCGTGATCGGCTGCAAGGACCTCACCATGAACACCCTCACACCGCTACAACTGCGACGACGCTTCCTGCAGATCTTCGCCACCACGGCTTCGCTGTGGGGACTGGGGCTTCAGGGCGCCAAGGCCCAGCCGGCCGCCGCCAAGGCTGAAAAAGCGCCGGAGCAACTGCGCATCGGCTACCAGAAGTCCGCCGTCAACCTGGTCATCCTCAAGCAGAAAGGCGTGCTCGAAAAGCGCTTTCCGAACACCAAAATCACCTGGGCCGAATTCCCCGCCGGGCCGCAGCTGCTGGAAGCGCTGTCGGTGGGCAGCCTGGAGTTCGGCCTGACCGGTGATTCGCCGCCCGTGTTCGCCCAGGCCGCCGGCAAGGAGCTGGTCTATGTCGGCGTCGAGCCGCCCAAGCCCGACAGTTCGGCCGTCCTGGTGCTCGGCGATTCGCCCATACGCAACCTGGCCGGCCTCAAGGGCAAAAAGATCGCTCTGCAAAAAGGCTCCAGCGCCCACTACCTGCTGGTGCGCGCGGTCGACAAGGCCGGCCTCAAGTGGGACGACATCCAGCCGATCTACCTGGCACCCGCCGACGCGCGTGCCGCCTTCGAGCGCAAAAGCGTGGACGCCTGGGCCATCTGGGATCCGTTTTACGCCGCGATAGAACTCGCCATCAAGCCGCGCGTGCTGGCCACGGGGCGTGAGCTGTCGAGCAACAACTCCTTCTACCTGGCCTCGCGCCCCTTTGCCAGCCAGCATGCGCAGACTCTCTCGGCGCTGTTTGAAGAACTGAGCCGCGCCGATGCGCTGGTGCAAAGCAATCGTACGGAGGCCATCAAGCTGGTGTCCGAGTTCAGCGGGCTGGACGCCGGCGTGGTGAGCCTGTTTATCCAGCGCCGTCCGGTGTCGCCCGTGGGGCCGCTCAATGCCGCCGCGATTGCCGACCAGCAGCGTGTGGCCGATGCCTTTTTGCGGCTTGGCTTGATCCCTCGTCCAGTGAAGGTGGCCGACATCGTCTGGCGGCCTGAAGCCACCCAAGTCGCGCGCAAATAAGCGCAGTGCAAACCACCCCGTATTCAAGGAGTTTTTCCATGCAGGTTTTCTGGTTCATTCCCACCCACGGCGACAGCCGCTACCTGGGCACGGGCGAAGGCGCGCGCGAGGTCAACCACGATTACCTCAAGCAGGTCGCCACCGCCGCCGACACCCTGGGCTATGAAGGTGTGCTGATTCCCACCGGCCGCTCCTGCGAAGACCCCTGGGTGGTGGCCGCCAGCCTCTTGCCCGTCACCAAAAACCTCAAGTTCCTGGTGGCGGTGCGCCCCGGCCTGCACCAGCCCAGCCTGGCCGCGCGCATGGCCGCCACCTTTGACCGGCTCTCGGGCGGGCGCTTGCTGATCAATCTGGTCACAGGCGGCGACCAGGCTGAACTCGAAGGCGATGGCGTCTACCTGGACCACACGCAGCGCTATGAGCAGTCGGCCGAATTCATCCGCATCTGGCGCGAGATCCTCGCGCGCAGCCACGCCGGCGAAAGTTTTGATTTCCAGGGCGAACACCTGAGCGTCAAAGGCGCCAAGCTGCTGTATCCGCCGGTGCAAAAGCCGCATCCGCCCGTGTATTTCGGCGGCTCTTCTGCGCCGGCCCATGCGCTGGCCGCCGAACAGGTCGACACCTACCTGACCTGGGGCGAGCCGCCGGCCGAAGTCTCCAAAAAAGTCGCCGACGTGCGGACCCGCGCCGAGAGGCTGGGCCGCAAGGTCGAGTTCGGCATACGCCTGCACGTCATCGTGCGCGAGACCGAGGACGAAGCCTGGCGCGCCGCCGAGAGCCTGATCAGCCGGCTCGACGACGACACCGTGGGCCGCGCGCAGGCAGCGTTTTCGCGCATGGATTCCGAAGGCCAGCGCCGCATGGCTGCCTTGCATGCGGGCGGTGGCAAGCGCACGCGCGCCGAGCTCGAAATCAGCCCCAACCTCTGGGCCGGTGTGGGCCTGGTGCGTGGCGGCGCCGGCACCGCCCTGGTGGGCGACCCGAAAACCGTGGCCGCGCGCATCGAGGAATACGCGGCCCTGGGTCTGGACACCTTTGTGCTCTCGGGCTATCCGCACCTGGAGGAGGCCTACCGCTTTGCCGAACTGGTCTTCCCGCTGCTGCCGCGCAGGCTGCGCCAGAAGCTGCCCGGCCAGGTGCTTAACGGGCCCTTCGGCGAAGTCGTGGCCAATGACTACCTGCCGCGCGTGTCGCAAAGCTGAACCCGGAACACCGCCATGACAGATTCTCTTCGTGAACTCCAGGTGACCCCGGTGCCCGACACCGTGGACGCTCCCGGCCTGGGCTTTTTGCCGCTGGGCCCGGGTGTCTCGCTGCCGCGTATTCAGTTTGCCGCCATCCTGCGCGACCTCGGCCAACGCCTGCTGCCCTGGGTGGTGCCTGTGGGTCTGATCGCGCTGTGGCAGATCGCCTCTTCGCTGGGCTGGCTGTCCACCCGCGTGTTGCCGGCGCCGTCCGAAGTGCTCAAGGCCGCCTGGACGCTGTCGGCCTCGGGCGAGCTGTGGACCCATGTGAAAGTCAGTGCGGGCAGGGCGCTCGCGGGCCTGGCCGTGGGCGGCGGGCTGGGCCTGGCCGTCGGCCTGCTGACCGGCTCGGTGAAGTTTTTCGAAACCCTGCTCGACTCGACCATACAGATGGTGCGCAACATCCCGGCGCTGGCGCTGATCCCGCTGGTGATCCTGTGGTTCGGCATCGACGAAACCGCCAAACTGTTCCTGATCGCGGTGTCGGTCTTCTTCCCGATTTACATCAACACCTTCCACGGCATACGCAATGTGGACCCGGGCCTGATCGAGATGGGCCGCACCTATGGCCTCACGCGCTGGCAGCTGTACCGCGAAGTCATCCTGCCCGGCGCGCTGTCGTCCATCCTGGTGGGCTTGCGTTTTTCGCTGGGCCTGATGTGGGTGATCCTGATCGTGGCCGAAACCATTTCGGCGCAGGCCGGCATCGGCTACCTGACCATGAACGCCCGGGAATTTTTGCAGACCGACGTGGTGCTGGTCGGCATCCTGCTGTATGCCTTGCTGGGCAAGCTGGCCGACATGTTCGCACGCGGGCTGGAGCGCTACTGGCTGCGCTGGCATCCCGGCTACCAGTCGGTTGCGGCTTGAGGAACGAACATGTCCACAGAAATCCATGTTCCTCGCACCAGGTTTTCCTCCGTTCGTCCTGAGCTTGTCGAAGGACTTTCCCCGGCTTCGACCCTTCGTCCCCTTCGACCGAGCTCAGGACAGGCAGCTCAGGACAGGCCAAGCTCAGCCCGAACGGAGGGGGGCGAACCCAATCGCGGCGTGCGCCTGGAAATCCGCGGGCTCTCGAAACGCTATGGCAAACGCCAGGTGCTGCAGCACACCGAACTCGTGATTGAGCCCGGCGAGTTTGTCGCCATCGTGGGCCGCAGCGGCTGCGGCAAGTCCACTTTGCTGCGCCTGGTGGCCGGGCTGGAGGCCGCCACGCAAGGCAGCATACGCCTGGACGGCCAGGACGTGACTGGCCTGCGCGAAGACACCCGCATCATGTTCCAGGATTCACGCTTGCTGCCCTGGCGCCGCGTGATTGACAACGTGGCACTGGGCCTGCCGCCCGGCGGCCATGCGGCCGCGGCCGACGTGCTGGCCCAGGTGGGCCTCGCCGACCGCCAGCCCGACTGGCCGGCGCGCCTGTCGGGCGGCCAGCGCCAGCGCGTCTCGCTGGCCCGGGCCCTGGTGCACAACCCGCGCCTGCTGCTGCTCGACGAGCCGCTGGGCGCGCTGGACGCGCTGACCCGCATCGAAATGCACCAGCTCATCGAAGGACTGTGGCAGCGCAACGGCTTTACCGCCTTGCTGGTTACGCACGACGTGCAGGAGGCCGTGGCGCTGGCCGACCGCGTGATCCTGATCGAGGACGGCCGCATTGCGCTCGACGAGCGCGTGCGCATCAGCCGCCCGCGTGAACGCAGCGACCCGCTGTTCGGCCAGATCGAGAAAAAGATCCTGGACCGCGTGCTGCAGCAACCCGGCGAGGCGATTTCACCCAGCGAGCCGCGATGGCCTAACACGCCGGTGCACGGCGTGCGCTGGGCGGTTTGAACTTTACTTATTCAACGATTCTTTAACCAAGTTCCAGGAGAACCTCTTCATGTCCATCCAAGCTATCAATGTCCGCAACCAGTTCCGCGGCAAGGTCAAGGAAATCATCCGCGGCGACGTGGTGTCCGAAATCGACGTCGAAACCCCCTGGGGCATCGTCACCTCGGTGATCACCACGCGTTCGGTGGACCAGCTTGAACTGGCCGTCGGCAGCGAGGTCGTGGCACTGGTCAAGTCGACCGAGGTGTCTATCGCAAAGCTGTAGACAAACTGCCCAGGCTTCAGGCGATCCTTGCACAACCGTGCGCTTGCCGCGCAGCATTGCAATCGGGGACGGCGATGCTCAAGCTGCGAGCGTTGGATAGTCCGTGTAGCCCTTGGCTCCCGGCGTATAGAAAGTGTCCGGGACAGGAGCGTTCAAGGGCGCGTCCTGGCGCATGCGCTCGACCAGGTCGGGGTTGGCGATGAAAGGCCTGCCTATGGCGATCAGGTCCGCGCGGCCTTCGCTCAGTGCCTGTTGTGCGCTGGCTTTGTCCTGTCCGCCGGCGAGGATGAAGGGGCCGTCGAACGCCGCCTTCAAATCGGCCTTCAGCTTTGCCGGGACGGGCGGGGCGCCCATGGCCGAATGGTCCAGGACGTGAATGTACATAAGGCCGAGCGCGGAGAGCTGTTTCACCAGCGCCAGGTACTGCTCGTCCACGCCGTCGAAGCTGCCGGTGCTGTTCACCACGCCATGAGGCGACAGGCGGATGCCGACCCGCTCGGCGCCGATCTCCTTCACGGCAGCGCGGGCGACCTCGAGCACCAGCCGGTTGCGCCCTTCGGCCGTGCCGCCGTAGCGGTCAGTGCGGCGGTTGACGTTGGCGTTCAGGAATTGCTCTAGCAGGTAACCGTTGGCCGCGTGCAGTTCGATGCCGTCGAAACCGGCCTTGATGGCAAGGCGCGCGGCCGTTGTGTACTCGCCGATCACGGCCTGGATGTCGGCCTCCGTCATGGCGCGAGGTGGTGTGTGCGGCTGGCTGCCTTGGGTATCGGTCCACATCTCGCCAGGGCAGGCTTCGGATGAAGGTCCAAGCACCTCGGCGCCGGCCGGCAGGTTGGCCTGGTGGGACACGCGGCCGGTGTGCATGAGCTGCACGACGATCTTGCCGCCTTTGGCGTGCACCGCATCGGTCACCAGCTTCCAGCCTTGCACCTGGGCGTCATTGAAGAGGCCCGGGATCCGGGCATAGCCCAGGCCGTTGGGCGAGGGCGAGGTTCCTTCCGTGATGATGAGGCCGGCGCTTGCGCGCTGGGCGTAGTAGGTGGCCATCAGGCTGTTGGGCGTGTTGCTGTCGCTCGCGCGGCTGCGCGTGAGCGGCGACATCACGGTACGGTTCTTGAGCGGGGTGGCACGTAGGGAGAAGGCATCGAAAAGCATGTGCTGTCCTTGGGGAAATGGAAAATGGAAAACGAAAGGAAAGGGGCGGGAGGGGGAGAAAAGGAAGGGCCGTAACGTTCAGTGGGCTCGACTCAGAGGATGTTGTAGCGAGGCGCCGGCGCTCCGACCTGGGTGTTCGCGAACAGCTCTGAGCGGGCTGCCTCGTACTTTTCCCACAGGCTGGCATCGGCCACCGACGGCCAGGTGATCGTCTCGCCCTGGTCCAGGCCGGCGAGCGCCGCATCGACCATGTGCTCGGTCGTCATCAAGGCATCCTTGTTGAGGGCCGCCAGGGGTACGCCCGACAGATCCCAGATCTCGGTGGCCGTCGATGCCGGAAGGACCAGCTGAACCTTCACCGCGGTTTCGGCAAGCTCTTGCTGCAGGCCCCTGCTGTACTGCAGTACGAAGGCCTTGGTACCGCTGTAGACAGCACTGATGGGCATCGAATGGATGGCCAGGACAGAAGCGATGTTGATGAGCACGCCCTGGTTTCTGCCGATGAATGCGGGTACCACCGCCTGAGTCAGGCGTGTCAATGCTGTGATGTTGAGGGCAATCTGCGACAGAGCGTCGTCCGCGGATCTTTGGGCAAGCGGTCCCAGCCGCGCAATGCCGGCGTTGTTGACCAGGACGCGCAGGTCCTTGTGGGTGGACAGAATCGTCTCGATCCGCACCAAATCCTGGTCTTTGGTCAGATCGGCCACGACTGCTTCGGCTTCGATGCCGTGCGCCTTTGAGACTTGCGCGCAGAGGGTTTGCAGGCGCTCTGCGCGCCGGGCGACCAGAATAAGATCGTATCCACGTGCGGCGAGGCGATCCGCATAGACGGCGCCTATGCCGGAAGATGCCCCTGTGACAAGAGCGACTTTCCGGGAACTGGGAGTTGTCATTGAGAGTTTTCCAATAAAATTGAGGGCTCAACTAATAAGTTGAGGGCTCAAATATAAGACCGATTGCGCGTAAACCATAAATAGTGCAGTACTAAACCATTTTGTAAATATGGGAATTACCAAAGACCTTGTTGATACGGAATCCGGCCCGGATCAGCCTGCCGCAGATGAGCAGGACATCCTGGCCGGACGGGCCTGCGTGGTCACGCCACTGCGCCTGGCGGCTCGCAGGCTGGAGCAGCTGTATGACGAAGCACTGGCGCCCTTGGACCTCAAAGCCACGCAGCTCGCGCTCATCGCAGGAATCCACATGCTCACGGGCGCCGATCAACAGGGACCGACGCTACAGGACCTGGCGGCCCGGCTCGCCATTCAGCTTTCGGCCCTTACCCATGCGCTAAGGCCTCTGGTGCGCGACGGAATTGTGGAGTTGCGTCAGGACGCCCATGACCGCCGGACCAAACACAGCGTTCTCACTTCGCTTGGCAAGACACGGCTTTCGGAAGGCATGGTGCACTGGGCAGCAACAAACGACCGCGTGGAGCTTGTTCTGGGTCCTGCCTCGGCTGCGAGCCTGAGGGCGCTGGCCGACCAGGTAGCTTCCGACGCGTTTTTGCTTGCCTTTAAGGCGGACGACCAAGCGCCGGCCCCAGCGGGTATCCCCAGTTCCGGGCAAGCTGGGAAGAGCGTCTGAGCACAGCGGACGGAGAGCCGCTGCTGAAGCATATGCATCAGCCCATCTCTTCCCGCTTATCCAGCCGGTGTCGACAGGCTACACGCTGCAGGCGGGTCTCACTGCAGTTCAACGCCGGCTTTTTTCACCAGCCTGGCGTACTTCACCATTTCGCTGCGAAAGAACTGCGCAGCCGCTTCGGGCGTGCCGGGGCTGATGGTGTTGCCCTGTTTGGCCATGGCTTCCTTGACCTCGGGCGTTGCGTAGGCGGCGGCCACGGCAGCCTGGATGCGCCTGGCTTCGGCCATCGGCAGTTTGGCCGGGCCGACCACGGCAAACCAGCCTTCGATGTTGTAGTTGGGCAGGCCTTGTTCGGCAATCGTCGGGATCTCCGGCGCGGCCGCCACGCGCGCCGCGCTGCCCACGCCTATGGCGCGCAGCGCGCCGCTCTTGAGGTGGGCCTGCACCGCGGGCAGGGCCAGCACGCCGATCTCGACCTGGCCGCCTATCAAGTCGGTCACCATGGGGCCCACGCCCTTGTAGGGAATGTGCTTGACCTTGACCTGGGCTTCGTCCATGAACATCTCGGCCGCCAGGTGCAATATGGTGCCGTTGCCCGATGAGGCGTAGTTGTAGGCCTCGGGTTTGGCCTTGAGCAAGGCCACCAGTTCTTTCACATTCGTTGCCGCCACCTTGGCCGGGTTGACCACCAGCACAAACGGCGTGCTGCCCAGTACGCAGATGGGCGTGATGTCGTTGATAGGGTCAAAAGGCAGCGACTTGTAGACGCTGGGGTAGACCACGTGGTTGTTGGACACCACGCCCAGCGTCATGCCGTCGGGCGCCGCCTTGACCAGCGCCGAGGTGCCGACGATGCCGCCCGCACCGGGCTGGTTTTCAATCACCACCGGATGGCCCAGGGTCTTGCCCAGGGCCGCGGTGGCGGCGCGGACGATGGTGTCCACGCCCGAGCCCGCGCCCACCGGCAGGATAAAACGCACGGCGCGTTCGGTGGCTTGCGCCAGCACGCGGCGCGGCGCCCAGGCCAGGCCGCCGCCCAGCAGCAGGGCGCCCAGTCCTTGCAGCGTGTGGCGGCGATTCATGGTGATGAGGCTTTCTGTGGTCTTCGTTATTTTTGTGGTGTTGCGCATGTCTTGTCTCCTTTGTCGTGAATCGTGGGGTGTTAGCGCGTCATGACACCGCTGCCTTTTGGTGCAGCCGTTCAATCTCGCCCTCGCCATAACCGAGGCCGGCGAGCAGCTCGCGTGTGTGCTCGCCGAGCGTGGGCGGGTTCAGCCGGACCTTCAGCCGCTCGCCATCCATGGTCAGCGGCAGCAGCGTGGTCTTGGCGGTCTGGCCGGCGCGTTCGCCGTCGGGCAGTGTGATGTCGGCCAGCCCGCCCGTGGCCAGCAGGTGTTCATCGTCATACAGCTCCTCGGGCCGGCGTATCGGCGCAAAGGGCAGGCCGGCCGCCTCAAACAGCGCCACCAGCTCGCTGGCGCTGCGCAGCGCCAGGCGTTCGCGCAGCAGCGGCAGCAGGGTGGGGCGCTCGGTGACGCGCTGGTTGTTGCCGGCGTAGCGCGCGTCGGCCTTGAGGTCGGCAAAACCCAGCGCGTCGCAAAACACGGCCCATTGCGCGTCGCTGACGGCCGCCAGGAAGATCTGCTCGCCGTCCTTGACGCTGAACACGTCGTACACCCCCCAGGCCGAGATGCGATCCGGCATGGGCGCGGCCGGCTGGCCGGTGATGGCGTACTGCAGCATGTGCTGGCCGACCAGGAAGACGTTGTTCTCGAACAGGGCCGACTGCACCTCCATGCCTTTGCCGCTGATGCCGCGCTGTATCAGCGCGCCCAGCACGCCGATGGCGCCGAACATGCCGCCCATGATGTCGTTCACGCTGCTGCCGGCGCGCAGCGGGTCGCCGGGCCGGCCGGTCATATAGGCCAGGCCGCCCATCATCTGCACGACTTCGTCGAGCGCGGTGCGGTGGTCATACGGGCCGGGCAAAAAGCCCTTGTGGCTGGCGTAAATCAGCCGTGGGTTGGCCGCGCTCAGTGCGGCATAGTCCAGGCCGTACTTGGCCATAGTGCCGGGCTTGAAGTTCTCGGCCACCACGTCGGCGCTGGCGCACAGCTTGCGCGCCACCTCGGCCCCGGCGGGGTCGCGCAGGTCTATGCCTATGCTTTTCTTGTTGCGGTTGAACAGCGGGAAAAAGCCCGAGCCCGCGCCCAGCAGGTGGCGTGTGCGGTCGCCGTCTATGGGCTCGACCTTGATGACCTCGGCGCCCATGTCGGCCAGCAGCATGCCGCAGGTCGGGCCCATGACCATGTGGGTGAACTCCACGACGCGAAGGCCGGCCAGCGGCTGGGGTGGGGTGGAAGAAGCGGTGTTTTGCATGCGGGTGCCAGGGAAAAAAAGAAGCGGCGCTGGGAGAGCTTGCCAGCGAAGAGTTTAGGCCGTTGGCGAGGCGACTTGAGCCGGCCGCATGGTTTTGGGCAGGCCCGCGCGCCACAGCGTGCCGTGAAGGGTTTCGCCCTCCAGCCAGCCCGCCACCTGGCCGCGCAAAGCCATGAGTTTGTCGAAGTCGATGCCGGTTTCAATGCCCACGCTCGCAAACATATAGGCCAGGTCTTCGCTGGCCACATTGCCGCTGGCACCGGGCGCGTGCGGGCAGCCGCCTATGCCGGCCAGGCAGGCGTCAAAGCGCGTCATGCCGGTCTGCAGCGCGGCATACACATTGGCCATGCCCAGACCGCGTGTGTCGTGGAAATGGCCGCAGGCCAGCTTGTCGCCCACCAGGGCAAAAGCGGCCTCGAACAGACTGTGCACCATGGCCGGGTCGGCATAGCCCACGGTGTCGGCCAGGCTCACGCGGTCTGCGCCGGCATCCAGCACGGCCTGCAGGAGGCGTAGCACCTCGGCCGGTTCAACCCGGCCCTGTAGCGTGCAGCCAAAAGCCGTGCTCATGCCTACCTCCAGCACGATGCGCGAACCCGAAGCGTCACGCGCCGCGCGTATGCGGCCAATCTCTTCAACGACCTCATCAGGCGTCTTGCGCAAATTGGCCAGGCTGTGGGCATGGCTGGCAGACAGCGGCAGCAGCATCAGGTCGGCGCCCGATTCGATGGCGCGCTCCGCGCCCTTGAGGTTGGGCACCAGCACCGAGGTCGTGAGGCCGGGCAGCGTTTTCGCAAAAGCCACCAGTTCGGCGGTGTCGGCCAGTTGCGGCAGCAGCCGCGCGGGCACAAAAGAGCCGACCTCGATTTCGCGCTGGCCGGCGTCGTAGGCTTGCCGGATCCACTGCAGTTTGTGCGCGGTGGGCATGACGGCGGCAATGCTTTGCAGCCCGTCGCGCAGGCCGACTTCGCGAATGATGGCCCGGGCGGGCAGGGGAGATGCGTGGGTCACGGGGCTTGTCTCCAAAAAAGGGTCTGTCGTTGCCCCAGTTTAGAATTTCCTGAATCGTCTGGTTTGTCAATTTTGGAAGCTTTGGTGTTCCCATTTGGAACATCAAAAATCCACGGACACCGGCAAGGAGGCAAGCATGAGAGACCTGGACCTGACCACGCTGCGGCTGTTTGCCGCCGTCTGCGATGCGCGCAGCATTGCCCGCGCGGCCGAGCAGGCCAACATCGTCGGCTCGGCCGTCAGCAAGCGCCTGGCCCAGCTGGAAGACACCGTCGGCACGCAGCTGCTGGTGCGCAGGCGGCGCGGCGTCGAGCCCACGCCCGCGGGCGAAAGCCTGCTGGAGCACGCGCGCACCATGCTGGCCAGCGCCGAGCAGATAGAGCGCGAGATGGGCGACTACGCGTTGGGTGTGCGCGGTCAGGTGCGCATCCTGGCCACCGCCTCGGTCATGGCCGAGTCGCTGGCCGACGACGTCGCCGGTTTTCTGCAACTGCCGGCCCACCACGACATCCGCATCAGCATGGAAGAGCGCGTCAGCCCCGAGGTGATACGCGGCATCAAGGAGGGCGTGGCCTCCGTCGGCATCTGCTGGGATGCGGCCGATCTTTCAGGCCTGCAGTCCTGCGGCTACCGGCACGACCACCTGGCCATCGTCACCCATCCCTCGCACCCGCTGGCGGCGCACGAGACCTTGCGCTTTGAGCAGACGCTGGGCCATGAACATGTGAGCCTGCCGGCGCAAAGCGCGGTGCAGGTGCTGCTGCAGCGCGCCGCCGCGCTCCAGGGCAAGGCCATCGTGCACCGGGTCATCGTCTCCAACTTCGAGGCCGCGCTGCGCGTGGTGCGCGCCAACCTGGCCATCAGCGTCGTGCCGCGCGAGGTGGCGGACCCCTATGCCCGCACCTTCGGCCTGCGCGTCATTGCGCTGAACGATGCCTGGGCCAAACGCCGTTTTGCGATCTGTTTTCGGGACGAGGCGGGCCTTTCGGCCGCGGCGAGGCTGCTTGTCAGGCACCTCACGGGGATCCCGCCCGCCTGAGGCGGCGCAGCCTGGCGCGCGCCCCTAAAACCCCCCTGCCGGGCACGGTGAAAGCGGCCGCCGGCCTTTTGCGTTAAAATAAGCCTCCAACCCACGGCAGACAAGCGTCATCAGCTATAGAAAATATAGCGTACAGGGCTGATCCAGGCTGGGCTCTTTCGGGGCCGGCAGCCGCCGCAAGGCGGGTATCCTGGCCAGTCACGGCGCTTGATTTTGGGGAAGGAACCCCCAGATTCACTGCATGAACGCCACCCACACCCACCCCCTCAAAACCGACCTCACGGTCACCCATGTGCTGGCCGAGTTGCTGGAGCGCCTGGAGCACAGCGCGGAGCCCGTAGGCCCCGAGCAATACCGCTCCGTTGTGCTGCACCTGCTCGACGAGCTGGGCGAGGTGGAGCAGGGCGTGGCACTGGGCGCGTTGCTGGATACCCATCCGGCCGCCGCCGAGCTGTATGAAAACGTGAACTACCAGTACGCGGGCCTTTGCCGGTCCGCGCTGGACGCTTCGCTCGCCGCCGAGCAACTGGCCAAAGAGGCCCTGAACCGCGCGATGGGCAAAGCCGTGAACCCGCAAAACCCCCCAACCAAGGAAGATCCAAACCATGGCAAGAGCTGACGCCAAAACCGCTGTCCTCGCAGACGGCCTGCGATACAAGTCCAAGGTCTCGGGCTCCCCGTTCGCCGCCACCACTTCCTTCGGTGCGGCCACCATGTCCTGCTTTATGTGCGGAAAGCACCGCGCCCGTTCATTGATGGGCACGCGCAAGGTGCTGGGCAAATCCCAGGCCGTGTGCTCCCCCTCGTGCAAGGCGCTGGACGAAGCCCTCGCCAACGCCGCCAACCAGGGCTGATTACACAGACTGTTTCATCGCTTCCCGCGCCCTGGCCCTCGTATCGTCTTGATCACGTCACGGGCCAGGGCGCATACTGTCCCAATCCAGCATTGAACAGTTAAAGAAGAAAGGTGAATTCATGGCCTCCCAGCCCACGCCGGACCCGCTTCTGGAACCCGACGAAGCCATAGACCACATACGCGGCCGCTCGTCCGCCCCGGTCACCCTCGTCGAATACGGCGACTTCGAGTGCCCCTCCTGCTTCCAGGCCTACGGCGCTTTGAAAGTCATGCTGCCGCACTTCGGCCAGCAACTGCGTTTTGTCTACCGGCACTTCCCGCTGCGCGAGGTGCACCCCCATGCCGAACTCGCCGCCGAAGCGGCCGAGGCCGCCGGCGCCCAGGGCAAGTTCTGGCCCATGCACGAGCTGCTGTTCACCCACCAGCAGCACCTCAAAGAGAAGCAATTGCTCGAATACGCCGCCCAGGTCGGCCTGGACATGGCGCGCTACCAGAATGAAATGAGCGACCACGTCTACCTGCAGCGCGTGCAGGAGCACATGCAAAGCGGCCGCCACCTGGGCGTACGCTCAACACCCACCTTCTACGTCAACGGCGTGTTTTGCGACGTGTCTTTCGGGCTTCAGCATTTGCACGAAGCCATCGACAAGGCGCTGGCGCAATCGGGCCAGGCCTAAAACAGCTCTTAACCGTCCACAGGCTGCAAGGGCGTCACCAGCGTCTTCTGCAAAAACGCCACGTCCAGCCAGCGGCCGAACTTGAAGCCCGCTTGTTTGACGGTGCCGCAGTGCTCAAAACCCAGGCGCTTGTGCAGCTCCATGCTTGCGCTGTTGTCCAGATCGATCGCGCCCACCACCACGTGCATGCCGCGCTCCTCGGCCTGGGCGACGATGGCTTCCAGCAGCGCGCGCCCCAGGCCCCGGCCGCGGCTGCCTTTCTCGACGTAGACCGAATGCTCCACCGTGTACTTGTAGGCCGGAAACGCGCGGAAGGTGCCATAGCTCGCAAAACCCAGCAGCTTGCCGCCATCGTCTTCCAGCCCTATCACCGGAAACCCATTCGCCCGCTTGGTGGCAAACCAGGTCACCATGCTCTCGGGCGTGCGTGGCTTGTAGTCATACAGCGCCGTTGAATTGGCAATCGCCTCGTTCAAGATGGCCAGGATCTGGCCGGCATGGCGTTCTTCGGTGCAGAGCACGGGATGCATGGGACTCCTTGTTTTTTACCTGTGTAAATCTGCGAAATCTGCGGATGATTCTCTTTGTTGGCGAGCGCCTCAAGCCGCGGCAGACCCCGGCAGCGGCACCGCCTGCGCCGCATGGCGCGCGCGTATGCGCCTCACCTGCAGCGCCGCGCCAATGAGGTAAAGCAGCAGCAACACACCCGTGGCCGCCTTGAGCTCGGGCGCATCGGCATTGGGCAGCAGCGGCGCACCCAGCGGCAGGCGCGTGGAGGTTTCAGTGATCGCCGGGATCATATGGAACAAGAAGGTGATCGAATAGCTCAGCGTCTCGACATACGCCGAAGCGCGGCCCAGCACCTTGGTGTTGCCCGCCACCCAGGCAATGCCCAGCACCAGCAAGGTGATGACGCCCAGCGCATGCGGCTTGCCGAAACCGCCATGCTGGAAGATGCCGAAACCCGTGAGGCAGGTCAGCACGGTGGTCCAGATATAGACCCGGCCCAGGGTAGAGGCCGCGATAATTTCCTTGTCACGGAAGAAGGCGATCAGCGCCGCCGCGACGGCCACCAGGCTGATGAGGGTGTGGGCCACGCCCAGGTAAGTGAGACCATAAATCATCGGAATCTCCTTGAGGTTTGGAAGGGACGATGTGGGGCTGCATTCGTTGGCGTGTGGATACAAGCAAACGCCATGCCGCGCAGATTGTGGCGTTCGCTGCGGCCTTTGCCTATGGTTTTGCGGGGCAATCTGGCCGCGGCCCGATAATCGGTAGCATCCCGTGGCCGCAACAGGCTATTCACTGACACCAAAGTACTCATGAAGAAAACATTCCAGCTCAAAATCGAAGGCAAAAACCGCGAGCGCCTGCTCGAAGCCGCCAAACACGACATCCGCAAATACTTCAAACGTGAGCGTGCCAAGGCCCTGCCCAAGGGCGTGGACTTCTGGGACTTTGATTGCAGGTCAGGCTACAGCGAAGCCTCGGCCGCTACCGTCTCCGAGGCCGACCTCATCAAGTCGATTGACGAAATCGTCAAGGACGGCGGCGAGCAGTTTTATGTCGAGGTGCTGGCCAAGCCTGGTATCAAGGTGGCGCGGGTGAGGAATGAGGGTGAGGATGATTGGGCTGAGGGGGAATAACGAATCTCCGACGCTCTCAGGCTTTTTGCCACCATCATCAAAAAGACGACCAGCGTAGTGCGCTGAATTCGGTCGAAGTTCAGTTCGGGTATCAACAACAATCGAGAGGGAGATGATGATTTCACGCCATGCTTTTCTGGCTGTGCTTGCAGCAGCGCTGCTGGCAGGTTGCGCACCCCGTGCCACCTACATGCCAATCAATCCAGTCAACAACGAAAAACTCAAAAACGCACGAGTTGTATTTGAACGGCTGCCGTCCATCCCCCTCGTATACCGGGTTCGCCCGAGTGCGTCTGCTGACTCGACTGCGGCTGCGCAGAAGAGGGCCCGGGAGTCCATTGAGCCCGTGCTGGAAACATTGCAGAAGAACTCATCCTCCTTGGTCGCGCAGGCATTGGCTCAACGTGGCATTCAGCCGGGAGCCGATACGACCATATTTCTTCGGCCAGTCAGCGGTGATATCGGGGACCGTGGTGCGCTTGTGTTCCTCGAAGTGACCGTTCAGCACAAAGATGCGTCGAAGGCTTCATGGATCTGCAAGATCCCGGACAGCCCGTCAGTGGGCGAGGACGATAAAGCAGTGGCCGCGAAGTTTTCCAGTCGCGTCATAGAGGAGTTGGAAAAAGCCGGTTTTATCCCCAAGCTGTGAGCTTGATAGCCGGTGACCCTGGATATATGGATAGAGATATAGCCTCCCCTCAAGGCTCATTCCCCGACACCTTCAAGCAGGGCGACATATTCTGGATGGAGCCCGATCCCTCACGCGGCTCCATCCCGGGCTCCCCGCATCCCCATGTCATCGTGCAGGACGACGTCTTTAACCGCTCCCGCATCAGCACCGTGGTTGTGTGCGCGCTGACCTCCAACCTGAACCGCGCGACCGAGCCGGGCAATGTCTTGCTGGAGCCCGGCGAGGGGAATCTGCAGAAGCAAAGCGTGGTCGTCGTGTCGCAGGTCTCTTCGGTTTACAAGACGCGCCTCGGTGAACACATAGGGCGCTTGTCGGGTGAACGGGTTCAGCAGATACTGGCGGGCATGCGATTTTTGCAGGCGTCGTTTCTCAATCGATAGCGGAATACCTTCAATGACACTTCCTCTCACGTACCCCGATGGAGTGCCAGTGCGCGATGGCGACAAAGTACTCACGGAACACGGTAGCTCTTCCGGGACCGTGCTCGAGGTGGCGCTCGAAGAAGCGCGTAAGGAAGATCGCGGCATGCAAGGGAGAGGTGTTGTCGTAGACGTCCACCCGCGAGGGTTGATCTTTCTCTCCGAAACCTACCTCGATAAAGAACCATTGCAGTTCGTTGCGCGTGGGCCGGATGCCTCAACAAGGTTTGGTGCTGCAGCGGTCCTCGGAATGGCGGCAATCGCTCTTATCCCGGCACTGATTTCCTTGTGCAGTGCAATTTTTCATGCTTGGTCGACCGGACAAGTGATGGTGGTCAGTCTGGGTAGAACGGAAACCAAGACGGAATATGTCCCCTGGGTAACAGGATGGGCCAGGTTCGCCGGCCCCATTGTGCTCATATGTTCGCTTGGTGTTTATGTTGGTGCGCGGTCTCTGTCGTGGCGATGGTGGATGGCCGCTGCCGGTTGTGCCATTGGCCTTTCCTTGCTGTGCTTTTCCCTGTGGTTCACTTCCTTACGAGGCACGCTCTGGTTCCTGACGGGCAATGCATTCGTCTTGGGGGTGCTTTATATCGGCAAGCAATTTATGCGACCGCATAAGAAGTGATCACTGCTCAAATTCTTGATCGGCTGCTAGATTGCTCCATACCAACCCTCAGCAACTCATGAAACTATTGTTAAGTGCGCTCTTTTGCTGGATGCAGTTTTCCGGGATGGTTGCCATTGCCGGTGGTTCATCTGATTCCACAACGCTCTCCTATCGCATCGCGCAGTACCACTTCGAGACAGCGTCTGAAAACAACCCGGGGCCGATTCATGTTGAGTTTGCTTATCCAGTTTTCCTGGGAGGAGACGCTGTCTCCACGAACCGGTTGAACGGATGGCTTAGGCGCACTGCATTGGCAACGTTCTTTATGGGTGATGAGGTGAGCCTGTCTCGTGCCGTGCAATTGACGGATCGCAAGTTGATTGAGTCTCTAGCTTCGAAGGGGACGGCAGACATGACTCAGTCGGTGTTGCGCCCTGATTCGGCCTCGGGGAATATCTTGACCTTTACGCTGCGTGTCGAATCGCAGGGTATTGCCCGGTCGCATCACGGCATCGCTGTGTATGCCTATGACACCAAAACTCGAGATTCTGTGACGGTGCAGTCGCTTTTCAAATCCGATGCGGAGCAAATCCTGGCGGACTACTTCCTGGAGGATATTCGAAAGGAGGCGCCAGGATGCCAAGCCATCGACTTTTCCTGGGACCATGTCACGCTGCGCGGACCCAGTGAAGCGTCTCTTTATTTTCCATTCAACCCAGCGCAACAGGAATGCGGCGATCTTGGGTACTTGAAAGGGAAAAAGGTCCGAGATTTGCTCAAGTCGCCAAGTCTGCTTTTACCCATTCGGAAACTCAAAGAAGTGACCTGAAGGCCGCCCACACCATGCCAGCGTCGAGTCCCTCCACCCTTACATTGCTTGTGCTTCTTCCGCTGGTCGCGTGGCGCGTCTATGCCCGCTTTCGCCGCATGGTGGGGCGCCAGCGCCTGTCGAGGATTCGTCCCTGGATCACGCTGATGATCTTTCCTGTCCTGATAGTCCTGCTTGGCTTTGCCGCGCGCGAGCACCTGGATCGGCTTTGCTGGCTTGCGGGCGGCGTGGGCCTGGGCGCCTGGCTGGGCGTCTTCGGGCTGGGCAAGACGCGCTTTGAGCCGACACCCCAAGGCCTGTTCTACACGCCCAATGCGCACCTGGGCATTGCACTGTCACTGCTGTTTGTCGCACGCATTGTGTATCGCGTGGTCGAGGTTTATGTCATCGCGCCGGGCATGCCGAACGGAGTCGGTGATTTCGCGCGCAGCCCGCTCACACTGGCTGTTTTTGGCCTGCTGGCGGGTTACTACATCAGCTATGCCGTTGGCCTTGTGCGCTGGCGCTTTCGTGTTCTGCGGGCGAAGAGGGAGCGTGAAGCGTTGGGGCGGGATACTTAAGATATTGCCATCTTTGTAGATTGGCTCGGACGTCACTTTTTGGCCGCGAAAGTCTCAGCAAAAAACCAATAGATGGGTGCAGCGAAAAGAAGATAGAAGACGTAAGCAAGGTCGGTGTCGCCACCTGACGTGCACAGGCGCATCGAAACGCAACCGGCAATAGCGAACCCGACGGCTACGACGACGCCAATCGTGACAAGAAAAGCGACCCCCCAAGCTCCGCTTTTTCCAGTGTTTCTTTTTTTCTGCCGGTTCATCCGGCCCATAAACGAAGCCATGGCAATGCCGATCAGTACCGCACACAAAACCAGGATGAATTTCATCATTTCGCGTCCATCTCAAAGACGTTAAGGTCCACGTAGCCGGCTTATCGGCGCAGCCGAGGCTGTCACGGCTGCGCTTGACCTGTCCCCGCATCCGAAACGGTCTGCTCCCGAAACACCACTTCGAATTTGAGCTCACGGCAATAGCCTTCGATCTGCTCAAGCACACTGGCACCCAATGCATTGGTCTTGGGTGGATGGTAGATAAGCACCCGAACCGGCCGTGAGTCGTCAATCTCCGGAAACTTTTTGCGCAGTTCGCCGCTTTTCACCACTGCGGCATAGAGGTTGAGCTTGCGGATGACGCGTCGCTTGGTCAGCCCGTCCTCAAGCGGAAGGTCTATGACCAGGAACAAGGTGGCCTGGCCCGTGGATTTTTCGACCACCACGCGGTCAATGCGGCCTAGGTCCGTGACAGCGGGCTTTGCCGTCGCAGCAAGGCTGCACAGCAGAAGCAGCGATGTCAACGCGAGCGTCCTTTGCAAACCTCGGCTCAGATGAATGAATCGCAACCAGGGAAAGAACATCATCTGGACAGATTGGCTCTATTTGCAAGCCACTCGCACCGAGACCGAGTCAACCCTGACCGCGGCCGTGGGTGGCGCCGGGACGGTAGTCTGTGGATTGGTAGTAATGAAGAGCCGCTCACCTTCGAGGCGGTATTGATAGTCGCGGGTTGCTCCCACAAGGTCCGGGCGGGAGCTGTGGGAGACCATGGTTGCGGTATACGTACCTGGCTTGGTGACGCGGTAGCTGTAGTCAATCTGGGCTTCACTGCCGGATACGGGGCAGCGCATGAGGATGTGGTCTGAAACGACCTGGAAAGAGCAATTGGCGGTCTGGGTTCTGCTGCTCCCGTCCTTGAGGTACTGGACAACACTTTCGCCCTGCCAGCAGCCCTGGAGATCCGGGCCCGCGGCGGACACCGATGGGCTTGCAAGCAGCGCAAGCACCATGCTGCAGAGCGCCAGAGGTATTTTGAAGGTTTGCACCATGTTCATGAGCTGTCCTTTGCGGCCGCAGCCCGCAACTTATCCTTCTTGCTAGGCCGCTTCCCCTTGATCCCACCGGTCCCCGCAGGGTCCACCGGGTTCACCGCAGCCACTTCCAACCGCTCAAAACCCGCGACCTGCTCACGCGGCACTTTCAGGCCCAGGCGCTTTTCAATGAGCTTGAAGTGGGCCTCGGTGTCCGCACTCACAAAACTCACAGCCACCCCCGATTCACCGGCGCGGCCGGTGCGGCCTATGCGGTGGGTGTAGTCGGTGACCGAGCGCGGCAGGTCGTAGTTGACGACGACGGGCAGCTGCGCGATGTCTATGCCGCGCGCGGCGACGTCGGTGGCGACGACCACTTGCACCGCCTTGATCTTGAAGTCCTGCAGCACTTGGGTGCGTTTGCCTTGGCTCAGTTCGCCGTGGAAGGGTTCGGCCTGGATGTCCACTTTTCGCAGCTTGTCGGCGACGATTTCGGCGGCATGTTTGGTGGCGACGAAGACGAGGACGCGTTCCCATTTCTCGGTTTGCACCAGGTGGCGCAGCAGCTGGGTGCGGCGGGGGGCATCGACTTCAATCGCGCGCTGGGCGATGTCGGGCACGGCTTGCACCACGGGCGCGACTTCGACGCGCAAAGGATTGCGCAGCAGGCTGGCGGCCAGGGCTTCAATCGCGGGCGGGAAGGTCGCTGAAAAGAACAAGGTCTGGCGCTTGGCCGGCAGCAGGGCCAGGATGCGATTGAGTTCTTCGCCAAAGCCCAGGTCCAGCAGGCGGTCGGCTTCGTCGAGCACCAGGCTGGTGGTGCCGGCCAGGGTCAGGGCGTTGTGGTCTATCAAGTCCAGCAGCCTGCCCGGTGTGGCGACCACGATGTCGGCGCCGCCGCGCAGGTTCATCATTTGCGGGTTGATGGAGACACCGCCGAATACCACGGCCACTTTCACGCGCTGCGGCAAGTACCTGGCGAAGCTGACGATGGCTTCACCGACCTGCGCGGCCAGCTCGCGTGTGGGCACCAGGATGAGCGCGCGCACGGGCCGGTGGCCGCTGGGCGTGGTAGTGGTTGCCAGGCGCTGCAGCAGCGGCAGCGCAAAGGCCGCGGTCTTGCCCGAGCCGGTCTGGGCCGAGGCCACCAGGTCGCGGCCTTCCAGGATGGCCGGGATAGCGGCCTGCTGGATGGGCGTGGGGGCGGTATAGCCTTTTTCGTCGAGGGCGCGCATGAGCAGGGGCAGCAGCGCGGGCGAAAAGCCCAGTGAGGAAAATGGCATGGAGTGGTGTGGAGGAGGGTGGGAGGACGCGGTATTGGCCGCGTGGAGCGAGCCCGGCAAGGCCGCCTGAAGCCTCAAGTTTAAGGCCGCGTGCTTTTAGCCCCGGCCGGCGCCAGAAACAGCAGCGCGCAGGCCGAGGCGCCCAGGGCGCACAGCACACAGCCCAGCACCACCCAGCGAAAGGCCGCCACCAGCAATTCGGGCGGGGCCGATTGCACTGGCCCCTGCAGCGCGGCGGCAAACACCACGCCCATCAGCGCCACGGCCAGCAGGCCGGCCACACGCGCGACGGCGTTGTTGATGCCCGAGGCAATGCCGGCATGGGCGGCGGGCACGGCGTTCATGACGGTGGTGGTCAGCGGCGCGACGGCAATCGTCATGCCCAGGCCCAGCACCACCATGGCCGGGAAAAAGCCGGCCCAGTAAGGCCAGCCCACGCCGGGCAGGGCCAGCAGCGCAAAACCCGCGGCGGCCACGGCCGGCCCGGCCATCAGCATGGCGCGCGCGCCAAAACGCTCGGTGAGTTTGGCGGTGGCCGGCGACAGAAAGCCCAGCAGCAGCGAGAAGGGCAGCAAGGTGGCGCCCGCGGCGGTGGCCGAGTATTTAAACGCGCCTATCAGCACAAAAGGCAAAAAGAACAGCGCGCCGCTGAGCGCGAAGTAGAGCAGCAGCGTGAGCAAATTGGTACCCACAAAATCACGCGACTTGAACAGGCCCAGCGGCATCATGGGTGCGCGCGTGCGGGCCTGCACAACCACAAAAGCCAGCAGCAGCGCCGCGCCCAGCGCAATGGGGCCCAGCACGACGGCCGCCTGCCAGCCGCGTTCGGGCGCCAGGGTCAGGCCGTAGGTCAGGCCGCCCAGGCCGCTGGCCGCCAGCAGCACGCCGGGCCAGTCGAGCTGCTTTGGCGCATCGGGGTCGCGGCTGTCGGGCACGGCGTACAGCGCCAGCCACACGGTGGCCACGGCCATGGGCACATTCAAAAAGAAGATGGAGCGCCACGACACCGCATCCACCAGCCAGCCGCCCAGCACAGGCCCGGCCGCACCGGTGATCGCCGCCCAGGCGGCCCAGGTGCCGATGGCTTTGCCGCGCGCCTCGCCTTCAAACACATTGCCGATGATGGCCAGGCTGGCCGGCACCAGCAGCGCCGCGCCCACGCCCTGCAGGGCGCGCGCGGCGATCAGCGCCAGCGGCCCGGGCGCGAAGCCGCAGGCGACGGAGGCGGCCGTAAAGATCGCGATGCCGATGATGAAGACCTTGCGCCGCCCAAAGCGGTCACCCAGCGAGCCGCCCACCAGCACCAGCGAGCCCAGCAAGAGCAGGTAGGCATTGATGACCCATTGCATCTCGGCCAGCCCGGAGGCCGAGCCGCCGGCCAGGTCGCGCTGGATGGCGGGCAGGGCGATATTGACGACCGAGCCGTCGATAAACGCCATGGAAGAACCGAGCACCGTGGCGGCCAGCGCCAGCTTGGGATGCGCCGCCCCGCCGCAGTCGCCGCCCTGGGCGCGGATGATGCCTTCGTCACAGGGGGCGTGCGGGTTGCCGGGCATGGAATTTCCTGGTGTTAAGCGGGGAGGGCTTGCAATGATGTTGACGCGTGCTGGACCGGTTGTTTGACAAATTGTCTAGTAATGGATAATATTTCCAAATGTCAAAAGCCGAACAAGCAACTCTGCAAGCATCGCAGCTCGCCCCTCATCCTGCCAGCTTAGAGAAAGAAGCGCATCAGGCCACATCGCCGGCTGATGCGCGGCTTCTGCTGCTTGACAAACACGCGGTCGAGTCCTTCCTGCTACCGGCCGATGTGCTGGAGGCCACACGCGAGGCCTTTGTGCTGCAAAGCCAGGGCGAGGGCCGCGTGTTCTCGCTGGTGCGTGAAAGGCTGGCCACCGGCGGCGTGTTCGGCATCAAGTCGGGTGACGTGGGCTCGCAGTCGCTGCTGGGCTTCAAGGCGGCGGGCTTCTGGCCCGGCAACCCGGCGCGCGGCGCTGACGCGCACCAGGCCACCATCATGCTGTTTGACCCGGCCACCGGCCGGCCTTCCTGCCTGATCGACGGCAATGCCGTGACCACCGAGCGCACCGGCGCCGCAGGCGGCCTGGGCCTGCAACTCGCCCGACCCGACAGCCGCACGGTGTGCGTGTTCGGCACCGGGGTGCAGGCGAAGGCGCAGCTGCGCTATGCCATCCGCCTGCTGCCCGGCTTGCGCCAGGTGTTTTACGCCACGGCTGACGGGCAGCCCAACCCAGGGTTCGAGGCGCTGTTTGCCGGCCAATGCGCCATCGCGCACGCGGCGGACGTGAATGCCGCTGTGGCCCGGAGCGATGTGCTGATTGCGGCTACCACCGGCAAGGGCCCGCTGTTCGAACTCGCGGCCGTGCAGCCCGGCACCCATATCAATGCAGTAGGCACCGACACCAAGGGCAAGCGCGAGCTGCCCGAAGGCCTGCTCGCCAGGGCGCGCGTGTTTGTGGACGATGCCGCGCAGTCGCGCGGCATTGGCGAGCTGCAGTGGGCGCCCGAAACCGCCTGCACGGAGATCGGCGATGTGCTCTCGGGCAAGGCGGCCTTTGCGCGCGACGTTAACGACATCACTGTGTTCGACATGACCGGCATCGCCTTGCAAGACCTTACGGTTGCGCGCATGCTGGAGCAGCACGCGCGCCTTGCGGGCAAGGGCCAAAGCATCAGCTGGCCCTGGTAACTGACTTGATTGATTCCCATACAGCCCCCGGAGATTCCCTTGACCGCCACCACCCAGTCCCACCCCCTGGCCGCCCTGGACACGCCCGCCGCCGTGATCGACCTGGCGCGCATGCAGCGCAACATAGCCCGCATGCAGCAGCGCATGAACGCGCTGGGCGTGCGCTTTCGCCCGCACGTCAAAACCAGCAAGTGCACACCGGTGGCGCGCGCGCAGGCCCGGGCCGGGGCCGAGGGCATTACCGTTTCCACGCTCAAGGAGGCCGCGCAGTTTTACGCCGATGGCTTTAACGACATTCTTTATGCCGTGGGCATGGTCGCGGCCAAGCTGCCGCAGGCGCTGGCGCTGCGGCGCCAGGGCTGTGATTTGAAAATCATCACCGACAGCGTGGCCTCGGCCGAAGCCATTGCCGCTTTCGGCCGCGAGCAGGGCGAAAAGTTCGAGGTCTGGATAGAAATCGACAGTGACGGCCACCGCTCCGGCATCAAGCCCGGCGAAGCCGCCTTGCTGGACGTGGCACGCGTGCTGCGCAACGGCGGCATGCTGCTGGGCGGCGTGATGACCCATGCCGGCTCCAGCTATGACCTGAACACGCCCGAGGCGCTGGCCGCCATGGCTGAACAGGAGCGCGCCGCCTGCGTGCAAGCCGCCGGGCGCCTGCGCGAAGCGGGCTTTGCCTGCGCGGTGGTCAGCGTGGGCTCCACGCCCACGGCGCTGTCGGCGGCGCAGCTGGACGGCGTGACGGAAGTGCGCGCCGGGGTCTATGTGTTCTTTGACCTGGTGATGCACAACATCGGCGTGTGCACGACGGACGACATCGCGCTCAGCGTGCTGACGACGGTGATTGGCCATCAGCCCGAGAAAGGCTGGGCGATTGTGGACGCCGGCTGGATGGCCATGAGCCGCGACCGCGGCACCCAAAAGCAGCAGCACGATTTCGGCTACGGCCAGGTCTGCGATGCCGAAGGCGAGGTGTTGGCCGGTTATGTGCTCAGCGGTGCCAACCAGGAGCACGGCATCCTCTCGCGCGAAGGCGCACCCGACACCGACATCGCCAAGCGCTTCCCCATCGGCACGCAGCTGCGCATACTGCCCAACCACGCCTGCGCCACCGGCGCGCAGCATCCTGAATACCATGCGCTGGCGGAGAATGGCGAGGTCGCCACCTGGCGGCGGCTTTACGGCTGGTGAAGGTTATTTCAGGGCTTTGAGTTCCGCTCCCTCTCCAGCGGGAGTGGGATAACGCGCGTGAGATTTCACTCCCTCTCCTTCTGGGGTAAAGCGCGCGTGAATTCACTCCCTCTCCCTCTGGGAGAGGGCAGGGGTGAGGGGCGCGGCCTGTGCATGACACGATGGCTTATCTGCCGCCGCTGCCCCTCACCCCTACCCTCTCCCAGAGGGAGAGGGGGTAAATCCGGGACTGCCTCGTGTTTTTCTCTGTCTTTTCTCGTTCCCTCTCCCTCTGAGAGAGGGGGTCAAACAACAGCGCCACATGCGCGGTATGTGATTCTTAACGGCACATGCTGTAGCCGCCGGTTTCCAGGTGAAAGTGATCCTGGTGTACCGCGTTGTAGTCGGGGCCCAGCACCCCCTTGAAGTATTTGCAGGCGCCCTCGTGCGCATCGCGCAGCAGCAGCGCTTCGGGGCCCGGCGGTGCGCTTGTGCCTTCAGGGGGCCAGTGCTTGAGCACCGTGACGCGCTGGCCGTTGGCAAGCGTCAAGGCTGAGATGTCCAGCGCATTGGCGGTCGCATGGCGGCTGCGCGCGCGGGCCGGCGCAAGGGACGACGCTCCTTCGCCGGTGTTCACGTTGCGGCAGGCGTAGCTGCCCAGGTGGTCCATGCCGGCCACGCGCTGGTCCATGCGGCGCTGCGCCGCGGGCTGCAGCGCATGCCTTTCCCACATGAAGAAAGACAGCGCCATCGGGCAGCTGAGCGCAAGCGGCGCGCCCAGGCGCACCGGCGCCTTGCGCAGCCGCACCGCGTTCTGGAAGCCGCAGCCTTCGCCGGTGCTGCGGTCGGGGAGGATGTCGTACTGCATGCCGGTGCCCGCCAGCGCGGCCAGGCAGCGTTCCGGGTCGTTGCGCGCGCGCGAAAGTTTGTAGCCGGTCAGCAGGCCCGGCTGCGCCATCACGTCCAGCGGCGCCCAGGGGTTGATTTGCGGGGGAATGTGGAGCATGCCGGCATACACGCCGTAGGCCCCTGCCGCAAGGGTGCTCCACAGCACCAACGCCAGCCCGCGGCCCCAGCGCAAGGGGGCTGCGGGCGGTTCCTCAGGCGCGGGGAGGGGATCCRGGGGCATGCCTGTTTATAGCCGAGCCGGGCAGGCGGGTTTGCCAGGCGCAAAAGTTTGTAGCAGCGGGGGCGCAGCCCGGCAGGCAGGGCTTTAATCCGGCATCATGCAGGCATGGGTGTTGCACGAGCAGCGCCTGCTTTTTTATCTTCATGCGCAACGGAGTTCCTGATGGCTGACGACTCAACCTCCACACCACCGCCGCTGGCCGAAAGCCGGCGCCACCAGATGTTCCCCGTGCTCAGCGCGGCGGAAATCGCGCGCATCCACCGCTTCGGCACGGTGCTGCATTTCCGCAAAGGCGACAGGCTGTTCGCCGCCGGTGAGCCCGGCCCCGGCATGTTTGTGATGCTCAAGGGCTCGGTCACCATCACGCAGCGCGACGGCCTGGGCCACGTGCAGCCCATCGTCACGCAGGGCCCGGGCCAGTTCCTGGCCGAAGTAGGCCAGCTCTCGGGCGCGCCGGCACTGGTCGACGGCCACGCCGAAGATGATGTAGACGCCCTGCTGGTGCCACCCGGCCAACTGCGCGCCCTCATCATTGCCGAGGCCGACCTGGGCGAGCGGGTGGTGCGCGCGCTGATTTTGCGGCGCGTGGCGCTGATCGAGGCCGGCGCCAGCGGCCCGGTGCTGATAGGCCGGCCGCAGTCGGCCGCGGTGGTGCGGCTGCAAAGTTTTTTGAACCGCAACGGTGAACCGCACCACGTGGTCGACATCGCGCAGGACACGGACGCCGCCGCGCTGATGGAGCAGTACGGCGCCGCCGCGGGTGACGTGCTGGCGGTCTGCCCCGACGGCTCGGTGCTGGTGAACCCCGGCGAAAACCAGCTGGCCCGCTGCATGGGCATGGTCGACACGGTGGAGCACCCCGAGCTCTTCGACGTCATTGTGGTGGGCGGCGGGCCCGCCGGCCTGGCGACCGCGGTGTATGCGGCCTCGGAAGGCCTGCAGGTGATGGTGCTGGATTGCAGGGCCTACGGCGGCCAGGCCGGCGCGAGCGCACGCATCGAGAACTACCTGGGTTTCCCGACCGGCATCTCGGGCCAGGCGCTGGCCGGCCGCGCTTATGTGCAAGCGCAAAAATTCGGCGTCGAGATGCTGATCCCCGCGCAGGCCCAGTCGCTGGACTGCACGGCCAAGGCCATCAAGGGCGAGCTGCATGTGAAGCTGACCGACGGCCGAACCCTGCGCGCCAAAACCGTGGTGGTGGCCAGCGGCGCGCGCTACCGCCGGCCCGAGGTGCCGCGCCTGGCCGAGTTTGAAGGCCGCGGCGTCTGGTACTGGGCTTCGGCGCTGGAGGCCAAGATGTGCAGCCAGACCGAGGTGGTGCTGGTCGGCGGCGGCAACTCAGCCGGCCAGGCGGCGGTGTTTTTGTCGCAGCACGCGGCCAAGGTCAATATGCTGGTGCGCGGCCCCAGCCTGGCGGCCAGCATGTCGCGCTACCTGATAGACCGCATAGGCGCCACGCCCAATATCGAGCTGCTGCCGCAGACCGAGGTGGTCAAGCTGCACGGCGACGGCAATGCCGGCCTGAGCGCCGTCACCTGGCGCAACCGCCAGCGCGGCACCGAGCATGACGCCGAGGTGCGCAACGTTTTCCTCTTCGTCGGCGCCGACCCGGAGACCGGCTGGCTGGACAGCTGCGGCGTGGCCCTTGACGCGCACGGTTTTGTGCGCACCGGCGAAAGCGTCACCTGCAAACATTCCGACTACAAACCCGCGCCGCTGGAAACCAACATCCCCGGCTTGTTCGCCGTGGGCGACGTGCGCAGCGGCTCCGTCAAGCGCGTGGGCGGCGCGATAGGCGAGGGCGCCGCGGCGGTCTCGATGATCCACCAGCACCTGGCGGCCATGGAGCGCGCTTCCGCTACCGCCTGACGATTGAAGGAACCATTCCATGCGAATCAAACCCTGCAGCCACGTCCCCGCCGAAATCCATTCGCCGAATGCCAAAGGCTGCGAAGAGTGCCTGAAGACGGGTGACACCTGGATGCATCTGCGTTTGTGCGTGCACTGCGGCCATATCGGCTGCTGCGACGATTCAAAGAACAAGCATGCGAGCAAGCACCATGCGGCGACCGGGCATGCGGTGATCCAGTCGTTTGAGCCCGGCGAAAGCTGGATGTGGTGCTATGACCACCAATTACAGGTAGGTTAGGGCGCGGCGGCAGCGGGCGGTGGTGCGACCTTGGTGGCCTTGGTGAACTCAGTCGTGGCCACCATTACCGGGCTCGATCTTGGGCTGCGCTGCCAGTGCTCGTCGGCGGCTTTCTGCACCGCGTCCTTGTCGTAGTGGCCTTTGGACAGATCGGCCCAGACATGCACATAGGTTTTGCACCAGGCATCCCGAGCCTCGTTGATCTTTTCCTCGGAAAGCTCGGGGGTGGTTTCCGGGGTGGGGGTGGGGTCGGAGGCCATACGTCATCCTAGCGGGCTGGGGCGCGCGAGTCCACTGCGGTAATTTCAGTTGGCCGCTATTTGCACCACTGCTTCTCGCAGGGAATGCCGTCGTTGTTTCCATCCATCTTGGTGCCGGGGCAATTTTTCAGGAAAAAGGTCGCCTCAGCGCATGAACTCATCTGTGAGCAGTAGGTCCGGCCGTCGCATTTGAACGGACTGGCCGCCACGGGTGACGCAGGCGCGCCGGGAAACACGGGGGCGGGCTGGGTGGCGACGGCGGGCGCCTGCTCTTTTGTCACGGTCAGGTGCTTCGCCTGATACCTGACGAAGCCTTGCCATCCCAGCAGACAGAGAAGAGCGATGACGAACAGGCGTTTCATGTGTCCGCCATGTTGCCGGATTTTCAGGGGTTCCGGTAGGTTTTGTCGCTGTGCGGCGCAGCCATGAACTCCGGCAATTGCTCGGCCCGCACCGAGAACTCGCGCAAGGCCGGGTAGTCCGCCGCGTTGACCACCTCGGGCAGCATGGCCTGCGTGAAGTGCCAGGCAATGCCCGCCGTCACGCCGTCCTGGCCCATGGTGTCGCTGCTCAGGGCCAGGGGTTTGCGCTGCAGTTCCGCCTCAAGTTCGCCGTAGGCCGCCAGCAGCTGGCCGGTTACGCGAGAGACCCAGGGCTGATGCAGTTTTTCGGCGGGGCGCAGGTGGCGCTCGTACACGATCTGCACGCTTTTCTCGCAGGCGGCCAGGGCCAGGCCGATCACGCGCAGCGCCTGCTGACGCTCGGCCAGCGTGGAGGGCATCAGGCTACGGCCTGCCGGTGCCTGCGCCGCCAGCGCTTCGGCGTAGTCGAGGATCAGCGTCGAATCCATCAGCACCGTGCCGTCGTCGCAGACCAGCGAGGGCGCTTTGACCACCGGGTTGATGGCMCGGAATTTTTCGAAGGTGCTGAACACCGAAATCGATTGATGCTCAAAGCGCAGGCCSAGGAGCTGCAGGGAAATGGCYACGCGGCGRACGTAGGGSGAGTCGAGCATTCCGATGAGTTTCATGGGGGTCCTTTGGTGCTGAAGGCTCTTGCTGGTTCGGGCTTGGGTTGATCGTATCAAGGGTTAGGGGGATTTGCCGGGTCTTGCGCCGGCCTTGCGCGCTCTTCCCTCTTCTTCCTCCTCTTTCCTCTTTTTGGTCTAGCTGGCCGGGACTCGCCCCGGCGGGCGACTTACTTTCTTTTGCTTCGCCAAAAGAACGTAAGCAAAGAAAAGGCGACCCGCAGTCTGGGTCCCTGCGCTTCGCTACGGGCAACCTGCGGTGCTCGAGCCAAGCGGGGTCAAAAACAACTCGCTTCGCTCAAACACGTTTTTGCCCTGATCCGCTTGTCTCTGCGCTCCTCGGCC